>AYMD01000002.1:209792-387277 GCA_000495735.1 uncultured Acidilobus sp. JCHS
CCTCGGCGACATGACGTATATGGCCGCCATGGCCAGGTCGCTTGGGGCTCTGAGGCTCTCAACGACTCCCTGACGCATAGGTCCTGTACCCCTGAACTCGCTGCGAGGAGGGCGCTATGACGCCGTACCTCGTTGGGTCCTCGACCCTGTGCACGAAGAGCACGGCGTCAGGTCCCTCTGCCTCGAAGAGCTCGACGCCCGCCCTGTAGTCCTCCAGCGGCAGCAAGTGTCGTCGGCGTTTAGGACGAAGGGGCCCGTCACAGAGCTCCTCGCCAGGAGAGCCGCGTTGCCGTAGCCCCTCATCTCGGCGTCCAGGACTAGCCTCAGCCTCAGCCTGAGGGGTCCCCTGCTGCCCAGGTAGTCTATGATCAGCGAGGAGTTCCTGCTGAACACCAGCGTCACTGGGTCAAGGCCTAGGGCCTCGAACCTCTCGAGTATGAAGTCTATAAACGGCTTAACGTACCTCCTCCCGTCGCTGTTGAAGCTGAACAGGGGGAGCAGTGGCTTGGGCAGGACGTACGTTATGTTCCTCATCCTCGTGCCCTTGCCGCCTGTTATTATTACCCCTTCCAAGGCCCTCGTGCCAGCTAGAGAACTCATGAAGGCTAAAATTAAGCGCTGTAGACACAGAGTCCACCAACTGTTTTTGTCCCCCCGGCGACTTCAAGCTCGGCTGAGCTAATTGGAGACCAAGAGAGTAATGATACTTGGCATCGACGGCTACCTGGGCTGGGCCCTGGCCCTGAGGATGCTGAGGAGGGGGCACACCGTCTACGGCATAGACAACCTGAGCACGCGCTACAACGCTGCCCTGGCCGGCGAGGGGTCGGCGTTCCCCCTGCCCGAGCCCAAGGAGAGGGAGGCCTACCTGAGGGAGCTGGGTGACCTGCAGGCCTTCCAGGTGGCTGACATAACGCAGCCCGGGGTCCTCAGGGAGGCCATAGGGAGGTTCAGGCCGGACGTGGTGGTTCACTTCGCCGAGCAGAGGGCGGCCCCCTTCTCGATGATGGACGAGGAGAGGGCCGTCTACACTATGTACAACAACATCGTAGGGACCATGAGGCTGATCTACGCTCTGAGGGACAGGCCCGAGGTCCACATACTTAAGATGGGCACCATGGGCGAGTTCGGCACTCCAAACTACGACATACCTGAGGCCGCCTACGTGGAGTTCACCTACAAGGGCAAGAGCGACCTTATGCCTGTGCCCAAGTTCGCAAGCTCCTGGTACCACTGGACGAAGGTCCACGACACCCACAACCTCCTGTTCGCCAACAGGGTCTGGGGCCTCACAGTGACTGACGTGAACCAGGGGCCGGTCTACGGCACCAGGACCTCAGACATGCTGATTAGCGGCAGCGTCGAGGACCCAGAGGCCCAGGTCGACGAGAGGCTGAGGACAAGGATTGACATAGGTGACGCCTTCGGGACCGTTATCAACAAGAACATAGCCAGGGCCCTGGTGAGCATGGCCCTCTACAGGAAGGAGGGCAGGAAGCTGCCCCTCTACCAATATGGCAAGGCCAGGCAGGTAAGGGGCTTCATAAGCCTCGAGGACAGCATTGAAGCCCTTGAGATACTAATTAACAACTCGCCCAGGGAGGGCGAGTTCAGGGCGGTCAACCAGTTCCGCGAGCTCTTAACTACGGGTGAGATAATATTTGCCATCAGGGACTACCTCCAGAGCGCTTACAATTATGAGATACCCATAGAGTGGATAGAGGACCCCAGGGTCGAGAAGGACGAGCACTACTACAACCCTGAGATAAAGGTGCTCCCGTCCCTCGGCTTCAGGCCCAAGTACACGTTCAGGCAGCTGCTCCCCTCCATGGTCGAGGACATGAGGAAATACCTCGACAGGCTCATGGCCTTCAGGGACGTGGTGGGTGAGGTCAGGATAGGGTGGAGGACTGGCATGGGCTACTCGAAGAGGGTCCTGAGGAGGGAGGAGTGAGACGAGGGTGGTGGGCCCGGCCGGACTTGAACCGGCGACCTCCGCCGTGTCAGGGCGGCGTCCTAACCAATCTAGACTACGGGCCCACCGACGTCTAGGAGGCCAAGTGGGGATTTAAGCGTTTACGCGTTAAGGCTATTCTATAGTAAGGTTTAAGATATTTTGGCAGCCTAGGCATGTTGGAAGACGTCCCATGGAGTACAAGTGGAAGGCGCTCTCAGTCACCAGCGTCGGGACGCTGATGTCAGCTATAGACAGTGTCGTCGTCATGTTGGCCATCGTCCCAATAGCGGAGGACCTCCACGCTGATTACGTGACGATAGTCTGGGTGGTAGTAGCCTACCTGCTCGCCAACACCTCCCTGGTCCTCACCTTCGGCAGGCTCGGGGACTCCTTCGGCAGGAAGAGAATATACAACCTTGGCTTCGTGGTCTTCACTGTGGGCTCCCTCCTCTCAGCCCTCTCAAGGACAGGGGTCCAGCTGGTGGTCTTCAGGGCCGTCCAGGGCGTGGGGGCCGCCATGATGGTCTCCAACTCGCTCGCCATAATCTCGGAGGCGTTCCCCGTCAACGAGAGGGGGAGGGCGCTGGGCATCAACTCCATAGTCTGGTCGTCAGGCAACATATTAGGGATAATATTAGGAGGTCTTATCATAACCTTCACCACGTGGAGGTGGATATTCCTCATAAACGTCCCAATAGGGGTCTTCGGCACTCTGTGGGCCTACGTGACCCTTAAGGAGTCCAGGGGGCCAGGGCTGAAGGAGACCTTTGACGTGCCTGCCGCGCTCATGTTCACCACGGGCGTCCTGGCCGTACAGCTCGGGGTGACGCTCGGCCTCCTCAGGGGGTGGAACGACCCCTACGCCCTGCTCTCCTTAATTGCAGCCCCTCCGCTCCTCCTAGGCTTCGCCCTCTGGGAGCTCTACGGCGCAAGGGACCCGATATTTGACCTCAGGCTCTTCAGGTACAACAGGATGTTCTCGGTCTCCATCTTCACCGCGACCGTGCAGAGCCTCGCCATGTTCGCCGTCAACTTCCTCCTGCTGTTCTACCTTGAGGGCATATTCGGCCTCCCCGTGTTAACGGCCTCATACCTTATCATCCCGATGGCGGTCATCAACATGGTAAGCGGCCCCATAGGGGGCAGGCTCACCGACAAGCTCGGCCCGAGGCCCGTGGCCACCGCAGGGCTCATCATACAGGGGGTAGCCCTCTACCTGCTCGCGACCATGAGCGTGAACACGCCGCTCTGGTGGGTCGCCTTCGTCGAGGGCCTCTACGGGCTGGGCGGCGGCCTCTTCTGGCCCTCAAACACCACGGCCGTCATGTCATCAGCGCCAAGAGAGCGTTACGGCTCTGCCTCAGGGCTACTTACTACGTTCAGGAACACGGGCATGGTACTGAGCTTCGCTGTGGCCCTTGCGGCAGTGAGCGCAGCACTGCCCGCCAGCTACGTCTACCAGCTCTTCATTGGCACCCTCTCGTCTCACCTGCCCTTCAATCTTGAGGTCAGTTATCTGAACGCTCAGGCCTTCGCCTATCACGTGTCGCTTGGCCTCCTCGCCCTGGCCACAGTGCTCTCGGCCCTCAGGCCCTCCGGGACCCTCGTCAGGCACGCGCCTCCCCTAAGGGCCAAGGGATCATGGGTCGACTCTAGGAGGGACGACCCAGGCCCCTCTGACGGACATCATGGCGAAGAGTGAGCTTCGTCAGGGTGAACCGAAATAATACCCTTCGCCCAGCTGTTGTTTGGGGCCTGGCTTTGGCCAAGGTAAGGAAGCCGGCTCACGCGGGCACCTTCTACCCAGCCCTCAGGGAAGAGCTCGTTAAGAGCATCGAGGAGAGCTTCCTTCACAGGCTGGGGCCTGGGAGCCTGCCCAGGGCCTCGCAGACCAGGCAGAGGGCCAGCGTGGGCTACCTGGTCCCCCACGCGGGCTACATGTACAGCGGTCCCGTGGCGGCCCACAGCTACTTCGCCCTCGCCAGGGAGGGGGCCCCTAAGGTGGTTGTTGTCGCGGGGCCCAACCACACGGGGCTCGGCGAGTCCGCCTCAGTCTGGCGTGGCGACGCCTGGGAGACGCCGCTGGGCCAGGTGGAGGTTGACCAGGAGGTCGCCAAGATGATAGTGAGCAACTCAAGGTTCTTCACCTTCGACGAGGAGGCTCACGTCTACGAGCACTCGGTCGAGGTGCAGGTGCCGTTCCTTCAGTACGTCTTCGGCTCGAACTTCAAGTTCATACCCATAGTGATAAAGCTCCAGACGCCCGAGGTCTCATTAGACCTTGCCTCGGCCCTGGTCAGGCTGATCAAGGAGAACGGCGTTGACTTGGTCTTCATAGCGAGCAGCGACATGAACCACTACGAGCCACACGACATCACTGTCAGGAAGGACCTTGAGGCGCTGAAGTTCGTTGAGGCCCTCGACTCAGAGGGCCTCTTCAGGGTCCTGGAGGCCGAGGACATAAGCATGTGCGGGCCTGGTCCCGCTATGACGTTACTCTACATGGGCAGGATGCTCGGAGCCCAGAGAGCCAAGGTGCTCATGCACGCCACCTCTGGTGACGTGACTGGGGAGAAGGACTGGGTCGTGGGCTACGCCTCGGCCGTAGTCCCGCTGCCAGGGGCTGAGCAGTCTTGAAGCTCTCCGTCACAGTGCCCCAGGTGCTCCTCGGGCTCCCGATGAAGGGGTCCCAGAACCCGTACCTGGTCTCGCCCGCGGGCGCCGCGGGCTTTGAGGCGTCCTATGAGGAGGGCTGCTCGGGCTTAAGGGTTGATAACGTACAGGCCGAGGTCGCGGGCAAACTGAACAACTTCTGGTCCAGGCTGGCCTCAGGCCTAGGCCTCAGCGGCTGCGCCTCGCTCTCGCTCACGTCAGGGAGGAGCTGGTCCCCCTCGTCGCTTTATGCGGCCTCAACTGTGGCCCTGCTGCACGTGGTGGCCAGGTCCCACGCTGACGTGCTTGACGAGTACGAGATAGTCGAGATGGGCCGCATGGCCGACCCATGGGAGGGGTCCCCGTGGTGGCAGGCCGTCATCGACGCCCTGAGGTTCTCCTCAGCGACAGGTAAGGTAGTTGCGTACAGAGGTGAGGAGGAGGCCATTGAGCTTGTAAAGGCCTCCGTCTCTGCCACCCCAGAGGCCTCTGAGGCCGTCGGTGAGGGCGTAGGCGCTGAGGAGCTGGGCGAGAGCGTCTACAACGCACTGGTCCACATCATAGGGGAGCTCGTGCTTGAGGCCTCTGAAGAGGTAAGGGGCGGGAGCGACCTAGCTAAGGCTGCCCTGAAGAGGCTGCGGGTCCAGAACGCCGTTGCCCACGCTATATATGGCGTCAGGACGCCCGAGGCGGGCTGCGTCTGGGTCCCAGGCCTCCCAGGGGTTCTTGAGCTTGTGTGCCTTAAGGGCTGACGTCGCCCTGAGGGCCTCCCCTAAGCTGTAATTTCTTATCTGAGAGCGCTTAACCCCTTGGGGAGCGACTTGGGCTGCCGTGAGGCGGTGGTCAAGCTGGGCGGCTCGGCCATCACGATCAAGTCGTCACCTGAGACCGTTAACTGGGAGTCGCTGAGCAGGGTTGTCTCGACCCTGGCGTCCTTCGTGAGGTCAGGGGGCAGGCTAATTGTCGTCCACGGCGGGGGGAGCTTCGGCCACTACGCTGTGGACAGGCTGCAGCGTGAGAGGGGCTCGCTGGGCCCCCTTGAGGTCGCTGAGGTCCAGAGGGCGATGCTGGTCCTGGCCATGGCGGTCATCAGCGAGCTGACGGGGGCCGGGGTCCCAGCGACGCTACACCCCGCCCACACCATGTGCAGGTCCCAGACCTCCTGCGACCTGAGGCCTATGGTGAGCGACTATGAGGCTGGGCTCGTCCCCGTGACCTACGGCGACGCCGTGCTATGTTGCGGCAGAGGGGAGATAGTTAGCGGGGACTACCTGGCCTCCCAGCTCGCTACCCTCGTCAAAGCTGAGTGCCTGATATACGTCACCGACGTAAAGGGTGTCCTGGGGCCTGACGGCTCCGTGATGAGGCAGGTGAGGCCTGGCGAGCCTATAGGGGCCCTTAGGTCATCAGGGCCTGACGTTACAGGGGGCATCAGCAGGAAGATATTGGAGGCCGCCTCGTCCGCCGCCAAGGTCGTGAGGATAGTCCACTGGGAGGACCTGGACAGGGCGCTGAGGGGCGAGGAGGTGGGGACACTCGTAGTGAGGTAGCGGCGTCAGTTCGGGGGTTCCGTTTTCTTCACAGGTCAAGCCATGCCAGGGTCCTCATCCGCCGCCGCTATACCTGTAGCTTCCAGGGGGTTCAGCTCTCATATAGATTCGTGTTGCCTTACGGTCATCGCCTCATCCCTGTTCCCCCGCACCCCGCTCGGGCTTTCATCGGGCTTGGGGGCGTTCAGGGCCACCCCAGGGGCCCCACATCTTGAGTGCTCGGTTATGTACATCCTGTATGTGCTGATTGCGGTGACAACTTATAAACCTACATGAAAGTTGAAACAGCTACGTAGGGCTTTTTACAAATGAAAGCCTAGCCCTTTAGGTCTGGGAGGAGGTCAGGATGTCCTGCCCTAGAGCTTGAAGTCAGGCCACAGCCTCCTGGCGACCTGTTCGTCCAGCTCAATGCCGAGGCCCGGTTCGTCGGTGAGCCTTATCACGCCCTCCGTGACGTCAATCACTCTCTTCCTGCCCTTTACCAGGTCGTTCCAGAAGGGCAGGTCGTGACCGTGGAACTCAAGGGCCCCGAACGTGTTTGAGACGGAGGCGGCGTGCGCCGCCGCCATGGTCGCTATGGGGGACCCTATGTTATGGGGTGACACCTCAATGTCGTACAGCGATGCCAGCTCCTCCACCCTCCTGAGCTCCGTTAGCCCTCCTACCTTAGCCACGTCAGGGCCCCAGACCAGGGGGCCTAAGTTGACCAGCTCCTTGAACTGATAGACAGTGTAGAGGTTCTCGCCCACCTCTATGGGCACTGAGCACTTAGAGGTTATCACCTTGAGCTCGTCGAAGTTGGTCAAAGTGGTCACTGCGGAGGTTGGGTCCTCAACCCACCTCGGCCTTATGGGCTCAAGGGCCCTACAGATGGCCACGGCGGTGTTAACGTCGTACCTCCAGTGAAGGTCAAACATGAGGTCTACGTCATCGCCCACCGCCTTCCTCGCGGCCCTGGCCAGCGAGGCCAGGAAGTCCACCTCGGCGTTGTTGAGCCTGCCGGACCTCAGCCTCCTTGGGTCAGAGTAGGGGGTCGGCACGTCCAGGTCGAACTTGATCGCTCTCCAGCCCTCCGCCTTCAGCTCCTTGGCCCTCCTCGCGTAGGCCTCCGGCGAGTAGTCCTCGTTCCACCTCTCGGCTGTGAGCCTGCCATGAACTGGCATAGGGGCTGTCAGCCTCCCCTTCTCCACCTCCTTGGCCTCAGCTAACCACGGCGGCTCGACAGGGATCAGGGTGGAGTCCATGGCCTCCAGCCCCTTGCCGCCGTGAGCGTCTACGTAGACCGGGACCTCTGTCCTGTCGCCGCCCAGGAGGACGTAAACTGGGACGTTGAGGTACTTCCCTATGAGGTCGTAAAGGGCCATGTCGATGGCCGAGATTATGTGGTATGCTGAGGTCCCGGCATATAGCGTGGCCCACCTGAGCTTCTGGAGGACCCTGTTCACCTTAAGGGCGTCCTCGCCCATCAGGAGCCTGCCCAGCCTCTCCGCTATCTCTGAGCCCCCAGGCGTCGGCCCAGCCTCGCCCGTCCCATAGAGGTCGCCTGCGTACACCCTAACGAAAGTCCACTCAAAGTTAGCCTGTACAGTGAAGTGTGAGAAGCCCGTTATCTTAAGTTCCAAAACACCCTTCCCCAGGCGCTTTCCGTTCGGTTGACCCATAAAGGGCTTGATGAAGGCCCTTCACGACTATACGGCGTCCGCAATTAGCTAAATTAGCTTGCTTAGTTACCGGTTCCACGGTTGTGGGCTTGACTAAGCCCTGGGAGAGCCTCTTCCCTGGAGGCCTGCCCTACGTGGAGCCCATAGATGAGCCTGTCTTCAGGCTCCTCGACGCCCAGGCTGATAAGGCGCCGGAGAGGTGCGCGGCTGTTCAGCTTGAGACAGGGGTCTGCTACACCTGGAGGGTCCTCAGGGACCTCTCATCAAGGGTGGCGGGCCTCCTCAGGTCACTTGGCGCCAAGAGGGGCTCACAGGTGCTCTTCGCGGCCTTCAACAGGATAGAGGCCCTAGCCGGCCTGCTTGGGATAATGAGGTCAGGCGCCGTCGCCGTCCTCGTGGACCCGCTGACCATATCGGAGGACCTCGCCATGCAGCTTGAGGGGAAGGGCATAAGGGTTGGCGTGGTCTCCTCGGCTTTCTACGAGCGCGAGGCCGAGACGCTGAGGAGGTCAGGGCTCACCGACGTTATCGTCGTTGACGGGTCCCCGAAGGAGGTGGGGCCGAAGGTCCACACGCTTTCAGAGGCCCTCGGCAGTGATGAGGTGATAGGTGATGACGTTGATGGCTCCTCGAGGTCCGTCATAATGTACTACGCCGGGATAGCCGGCAGGACCATGCAGGTGTACCACACCCACAGGGCGCTCTCAACGGCCGTTGAGGCGCTAAGGGTCAGCATGGCCCTGGACTTCACGCCCATATCCATCGTGGTAGCGCCCATAACCCACGTCCTCGGCCTGCAGGTAAGCACCCTCACGCCGCTGGCCAGCGGGGGCTCTGTGGTCATGATGCAGAGGTGGGATGAGATACTTGCAGCCAGGGCCCTGGCCTACTATGGCATAAACTTCGTCTCAGGGGCGCCTCTAATGCACGACACCTTGGCGGACGCCGTGGCCAAGCTGGGCGTCAGGCCGGGCGTCAGGCTAGGCCTCTCAGGCGGGGCGCCTCTCAGGCCTGAGACTCAGGACAAGTTCTTGAAGTCACTAGGGGCGCCCCTGGTGCAGTTCTACGGCATGACCGAGACGTGGGTGCTCACCTACCAGCCTCTGGCGGTTAAGGAAGTCAAGGGCACAGTAGGCGCGCCCATAGCGGACGTTGACGTGAAGGTGGTAAACCCGGACAACCCGTCCGAGGAGAGGGGGACAGGCGAGGTAGGGGAGCTCCTGGTCAAGGCGCCCTGGCTCATGGAGGGCTATGAGGACGCTGAGGAGACGAAGAAGGCGTTCTACAACGGGTGGCTCAGGACAGGTGACCTCTTAATGATGGACGAGAAGGGCCTGCTGTACTTCAGGGGCGTGAGGAAGCGCATGATCAAGTACAAGGCCTACCCGATATTCCCCAGAGACCTCGAGGTCCTCCTGATGAGGCATGAGGCTGTCCAGCAGGCCTACGTCTATGGTGAGCCTGACCCCGAGGTTGGGGAGAGGCCCGTGGCCAAGGTGGTCCTGAGGCCTGGGAAGTCAGCCAGTGAGCAGGAGCTGCTCAACTTCGTGAACTCAAGGGTAGCGTTCTACAAGAGGCTTCACAGGGTCTACATAGTTAGCTCTATCTAGACGACCTAGAGGACCTGCGCCTGCCCTCCTTCTTAGCCTCGGAGGCCCCCTGGCTCGGCACGCCAAAGAGGTCAAGGGTCAGCTGGCCCCTCTTCTCCGCAGGCCTCTCCTGGGGCTGCTCGGTCCCCTTCTTGGCCGTAGCCTCTGCCTTGGCGCCCCGCCTGAGCTCCTGTCTCACCTTCTCGGCTGCCCTCATTATCTCGCGGGCCCTCGCGCCGGCCAGGTACTGGACCTCGTCCTCCGTCAGGTCGTAGGACACAACCATTCCAGCGGCCCTCTCAACGTCGCCCTGCCTGAACATTATAAGGAGGTAGGGGAGGACGTCAGCCTTGAACGTAGCCATCGAGACGCCCAGGCGAGGCGCGACCTTGGCCGCCACGCTGTCCCTCAGCTCCCTGATCTCCCTGAGCTTGGCCATCATCGTTATCTTAGACGGGTAAGCGTACCTGTTCTTGAGGATCTCGCCGCTCTTGCGCGCCATGGCGACGCCCGGACCCATCATGTCGAACACGTACGTCAGGAAGTCCCAGTCCCCGCCCTTCGCCCTTGAGAGGAAGAGGCTGGCCCTTGAGAGGGCGTCCCAGGCCCTGAAGGCGTCCTCGGGGTCGCCGTACTTGTTAGGTATGTTGTCGTTAAGCCAGGCCAGCAGGGTCTCGTAGTCCTCCTCCGAGCTCAAGACAGCCTTCCTGGCCTGCCAGCCCTCCTTGGCGTAGAAGATTCCGTTGAGGGTACGCCACAGGTCGATGCTCTTGTCCCTCCCCCTCACGAGAGCCCTGACCAGCTCCATTGTGACCTTCCCATAGCCCTCGGCGACTGCCTCCAGGTCGTTTATGCAGGCCCTCACGTCGCCCATGTTCTTCTCAGCTATGTACCTTAGGGCCTCCCTGTCGCACTCTATGCCCTCCTTGTTGCATATGTTCTGGAGGAGCCCCACTACGTTGTTAAGCGTCAGCTCCTTGAACTGAACCATCAGGACCTGCTCCCTGAGGGGCTTTAGCGCGTCCTGCCAGGGGTCATTGGCCGTCAGGACTATAGGGTTCTGGGTGTTAGGTATGATCCTCAGGAGCTCCTCAATGCCCCCAGCGTCCCCCCTAGCGCTCATGCCGTCAACCTCGTCAAGGAGGATGAGGAGGAGCCGCCCGAAAAGCGGCCTCCTGAAGGCGGCCATGCCGACGGTCTTCCTTATGTCCTCGGCCCTCCTGTAGTCGCTCGCGTTGAGCTCCAGGAGCTCGAGCTTGTAGTCCCTCACTATGGCCTCTACAAGGCTCGTCTTGCCGACGCCAGGGGGGCCGTAGAGGAGGGCCGCCCTCTTGCTTGGGACCTTGCCGGCAAGCCAGCTCTCTATCCAGGTGAGCAGCTGGCTCTTGGCCTCCTCCTGGTCTACCACCTCGTCCACGCGCTTGGGCCTGTACTTGATCACCCAGGGCAGCCTTGCGGGGGCCTCGCTCATGATGTCGCCCCGTACTTCCTGCCCATCATAGAGAGCCACGCCAGGAAGGCGCTGAGCTGGATATCATCGTCGCTGCCTTCAACTATCCTGAAGTGTATCTCACCCAGGTAGTCAGCCACCAGGACCCTCAGCTCCTCGGGCATCTTGAGATCGGCTGAGAAGATCTCCCTGTGAACCTGCCTCACCACGTCCTCTCCGCTGAGCCCATACTCTATCATGAGCTTCCTCAGCAGCTCACGGGCCCCTGTGAAGTCGCCCTTGAGGGCTACCTCGACCATCTCCCTTATGTCCTTTGGCCTCGCCATGCCTATGACCCTGTAGACGGAGTCCACCGTCACCTTGCCGAGCGAGGCGGCCGTCTGCAGTATGTTAATGGCCTTCCTCATGTCGCCCTCCGACACATCATATATGGCTTCGAGCGCGTCCTCATCGTAAGAGGCCTTCTCGTTATCGGCTATGAACTTCAGTCTCGACACGACGTCCTCCTTGGAGAGCGGGGTGAACCTAAAGAAGGCGCACCTGCTCTGTAACGCGTCTATAATCTTGGAGGGGTAGTTGGCGGCCAGTATGAACCGCGTGTTGTTGCTGTAGAGCTCCATCAGCCTCCTGAGGGCTTGCTGGGCGTCTGCCGTCATGTTGTCAGCCTCATCGAGGAGGACTATCTTGAAGGGTATGTCAGGCGGCGTCCTGCTCCTGGCGAACTCCTTGACCTTCTCCCTTATGGTGTCTATGCCCCTCTCGTCGCTGGCGTTCAGCTCCAGCATGAACTGCCTGTACCCCTCGCCGTAAAGGTCATGGGCCAGGGCGTGGGCCGCCGTCGTCTTGCCTGTCCCAGGCGGGCCGGCGAAGAGCAGGTGGGGCATGTTCTTCTCCTTGACGAACCTCTTGAGCCTGTCGACTATCTCCCTCTGGTTCACTATCTCATCGAGGGTGCGGGGCCTGTACTTCTCGGCCCACAGGAGCTCAAGCGCTGTGCTCAAGGTCCTTCCCCTAACTGCTTGGCCAGGGGAGCTAATAAGGGCGATAAGGGTTGAGGCCGTCAGGGCTTAGCTAAAGGTGATATAAGGGGGTCTTTGATAAAAGTCTCCGGCCCGGCTTGGTTTTCTCCGGCCCCCTCTCTGCTTATTGCTTCTCAGGGACAACCCATAAGGGGGCAGGCTTGAAGCTGACGGAGAGGCTCAGGCTGATAGAGCTCGACTCGCTGCTGAGGCCTGTAAGGGTGATGATACTTAGGGATCACGTCTTGACGCTGCCGGAGGGGAAGCTCAGCGTTAAGAAGGGTGACGAGGTCGAGGTGCCCAGGTGGATGGTTCAGACCCTCATGTCAAGGGGTGTGGCTAAGCCCAAGGACGTCGTTGACGTGAACTACATAAACAGCTACCACTACAAAGAGAGGAGGACCTCCGCGATCACACAGCTCAGTCAGCTCCCCCAGGACTTCTACGTGGCCGTGGGCGAGTACCTGAGGAGGCTTGATGAGGAGATAAGGGCCCAGCCCTCCCATATGCTTATAAATGACAGAGACGTCAGCGAGAAGAGCCTACTTGAGCTCTCCCAGCTGAGGCTCAACAAGATAATGAGGCTTGCCCAGACCGACACTGAGGAGGACGTCCTGGGCAACATGACCCCCGAGGAGGCGTTGGTCTACTCCGTTATCAGGGAGACCGTCAACTCGTGGCGTAAGTACATTCAGTCCCTGATCGGGGGTGGCGCCCAGTGAGCGAGGGCGTTCAGGAGCAGCTAATGGTTGGGGAGAAGTTCAAGGAGTTCCTGAGGAGCTTCAAGGACGCCACGGGCCTTAAGTACATGAACAGAATACACAGGATGATGAACCTTGACATGACTAGCCTTTTAGTTGACTACCCGGACCTCTACAGGCACGACCCTGAGCTTGCAGTCCTCCTGGTGGACAACCCGAGACCTGTCCTTAAGCAGTTCGACGACGCGCTCAAGGAGGTGATCGCCGCCGAGGACCCCGACTACGCTAAGAGGAAGGGCAAGTTCCACGTGAGGATTCAGGGGCTTTACGAGACCACCAAGATAAGGGACGTAAAGACGAGCCACATAGGCAAGCTCGTACAGATAGAGGGCATAATCACCAGGATGAGGCCTGTCAGGAGCAAGATGATCAAGGCGGCCTTCAGACATGAGAAGGAGGGGTGTAACGCTGAGTTCCTGTGGCCAGAGGGAGAGGACGAGCTAATTGAGGACAAGATAGAGAGGCCGCCTGTCTGCCCGGTCTGCCACGAGGCCGGCGGGAGGTTCGTCCTTCTCAGGGACAAGTCCATCTACATAGACTGGCAGGAGCTGACCCTCCAGGAGAGGCCTGAGGACGTGCCAGGAGGCCAGATGCCGAGAAGCATAGCTGTCGAGCTGACGGAGGACCTAGTTGACATAGCTAGGCCTGGCGACCTGGTGACAGTGGTCGGCATAGTTGAGCCCTCCCCCGCCGGAAGCGATAAGAGCCCTCTCTTCGAGCTGAGGGTGAGGGCCAACAGCTTACGCGTCTCTGAGAAGATCCTGGAGGAGGTAGCGATAACGAGGGAGGACGAGGAGAAGATACTTGAGCTCGCTAAGGACCCATGGGTCAGGGAGAGGATCGTAGCCAGCATAGCGCCGTCGATCTACGGCCACTGGGACCTGAAGGAGGCCATAGCCCTTCAGCTCTTCAGCGGCGTACAGAAGGTGATGCCGGACGGCACCAGGATAAGGGGCGACATACACGTCCTCTTCGTAGGAGACCCCGGCGTCGCCAAGAGCCAGCTGCTCCAGTCCGCCTCAAGGATAGCGCCCAGGTCCGTCTTCACGAGCGGCAAGGGCTCCACGGCGGCCGGCCTCACAGCGGCAGTCCTCAAGGACCCCAAGACCAGCGAGTACTTCCTGGAGGCCGGCGCCCTAGTCCTTGCGGACGGCGGGCTCGCCGTTATTGACGAGTTCGACAAGATGAGGCCTGAGGACAGGGTCTCAATACACGAGGCTATGGAGCAGCAGACTGTCAGCATATCAAAGGCCGGCATCGTGGCCAGGCTCAACGCGAGGGCGGCCGTCCTGGCGGCAGGCAACCCCAAGTACGGCCTCTACGACCCGCAGAGGTCCTTCATAGATAACGTTAACCTGCCCCCTACGGTGCTCTCCAGGTTTGACCTCATATTCGTGGTCAGGGACCTGGTGTCCAAGGATCATGACGAGAGGCTGGCCAGGTACATACTTGACGTCCACAGTGACTTCAGCAGGTTCACCCCTGAGATCGACCCCCAGCTCCTCAAGAAGTACGTGATATACGCAAGGAGGTACTATAGGCCCAAGCTGAGCGAAGAGGCCAAGGAGATAATACAGGAGTTCTTCGTGACCATGAGGTCCACGGCCCTCAAGTACGGCTCTGAGGGGCAGATACCAGTGCCGGTGACGGCAAGGCAGCTGGAGGCCCTCGTGAGGCTCTCGGAGGCCCATGCCAGGATGGGACTTAAGGATACAGTCACCGCTGAGGACGCCGAGGAGGCCATAAGGCTCATGCTCTCCTTCCTCTCCTCAGTAGGGCTTGACATCGAGTCAGGCGCCATAGACATCGGCATAATATCAACAGGCGCCCCCTTCCATACAAGGAAGCTCATGACGGTCATAACTGACACCATTAAGAGGCTAAGCGAGGACGGAAGGCCATGCGTAAAGCATGAGGACCTTATCAAGGAGGTCGTTAACATCACTAAAGCCTCAAAGGAAAAGGCGGAGGAGGCCATAGCCAAGATGAAGCAGCAGGGCCTAATTATAGAGCGCAGGCCCGAGTGCTACACGGTCATGTGAGGGGGTAGGCCTGCAGCTCCCAGCGATAGTCTCCAAGCTTATGAAGGCCCTAGGCTACGAGGACCTGTACCCGCCCCAGAGGGCCGCCCTGGAGGCAGGCGTAGCAGATGGCGACAGCCTAGTGGTGGCTTCACCTACGGCCTCAGGGAAGACGTTCATAGCCCTGGTGGCGATGGCCTCCGCGCTTGAGAGGTCACGTTCGGCAAAGGCCTTCTACACGGCGCCTCTGAGGAGCATAGCCACCGAGAAGTTCAGGGAGTTCAAGAGGGTCCTTGAGCCCCTCGGCTACAGGGTCGGGCTCAGCATAGGAGATTATGAGCTCCCGGCCAGGCTCGACTCCTATGACGTCGTTGTCACAACGTACGAGAAGCTTGACTCCATGATAAGGAACTCGCCCGAGATGCTGTCGCGAGTGGGCGCGCTGGTCATCGATGAGATACATTATGTAGATGATGATAAGAGGGGGCCCATCGTTGAGACCCTTCTCTCCAAGGTCCTCTATAAGACGCCAGGCGCCCAGGTAGTGGCCCTGAGCGCGACAGCGCCTAACGCTGACGAGCTGGCCTCCTGGTTAAGGGCTAAGCTCGTCATCTCTGACTGGAGGCCCGTGCCGTTGCATGAGGGGGTGTATAAGGACGGGACCATACACTTCTCTGACGGAAGGAAGAAGAGAGTTGAAGACGTAACTGTTAACTCGACCCTTAACCTAGTAGTTGACTCATCGAGAGACGGCGGCCAGGCCCTCGTCTTCGTCCAGTCTAGGAAGAAGGCGGTTCAGCTCGCTAAGTCGGCGCTCAGGCTGCTTAAAGGGAAGATCAACTACCGCACTGAGGTGGCCGCCGAGGTCTCTGAGGCCGTACTTTCTACAGAGGGGCCAAGGGCGCTACGTGAGGAGCTGGCTGAGCTCATAAGGGGAGGGGTCGCCTACCACCACGCTGGGCTCTCAAACGAGCAGAGGACGCTGATAGAGGACGGGTTCAGGCGCGGCGGCATAGCTGCGATATTCGCAACCCCCACCCTGGCAGCTGGCGTCAACCTGCCAGCGAGAAGGGTCGTAGTGGCTGAGTACCTAAGGTATGAGGAGGGCAACTGGAAGCCCCTCAAGGTCTTTGAGTACAAGCAGCTCGCCGGCAGGGCCGGGAGGCCTGGCCTTGACCCCTATGGCGAGGCCGTGATAGTCGCCATGAGGGGTGACACTGTTGAGGACCTTGAGGAGTACTACATAAAGGGGAGGCTAGAGAGGTTACAGAGCAGGCTTTACGGCCTCAGGGGGGTCAGGCACTCAGCCTTGGGCGCTATAGCTTCAGGCATAGCCACTGACGAGCGCTCGCTCCTAGAGCTTCACAGGAGGACCCTGTACTACGTCCAGAGGGGGGAGGAGAGGGTAAAGGACCTGGTGAGGAAGGCCGTGGACGACCTCGTGAACTGGGGCCTCGTAGAGAGGACGCCTACCGGAGTTAGAGCGACGGAGCTCGGGGCCAGAATCTCCAGGACGTACCTAGACCCTGCCACTGTCCCAATGTTCAGGAAGCTGATCTCAAAGGTCAAGAAGTTCACAACGCCGACTCTCCTCTACATAATCTCGGCAATGCCTGACATGACGCCAATACCCACGACAAGCCCGGAGGCCGAGAGGATAATGGATATACTGATTGACGTAGCCCCTGAGCTGGTAGAGGTTGTTGACTGGATGGACCTGGAGGCCGTAGCCTCGGTCAAGACGGCCCTGGTACTCCTGGAGTGGGTAGAGGAGTCCTCTGATGACGACATAATGAAGAAGTACGGTGTCGGCCCGGGCGACGTGGCCTCAGCTGTGGACACGGCCAAGTGGATCTCCAGCTCACTTGCTGAGGTGGCCCCTGCCCTGGGCGCGAGCCAGGAGGTCTCGTCCCAGCTGAAGCTCCTCTCAGCCCGTATAGAACATGGCGTCAAGGCTGAGCTCCTGCCCCTCGTCACGATACCTGGCGTCGGTCGCGTGAGGGCCAGGAGGCTTTACAACGCTGGCTTCACAAGCCTTGAGAAGCTGGCCACGGCACGCGTTGAGGACCTTCTGAGGGTCCCAGGGATAGGCTACGCCACAGCAGCCTCCATACTTGAGTTCTTCGGCAGGAAGGACGAGGCTCAGAGGCTTAGGAAGGAGAGCAAGAGGGAGGGTCCTGGGATCACGCGCTTTCTGGAATGAGAGGTAACGGCATAACGCTGTAGCTGAACTCCTCCTCCGAGACCCCCATCCCGTTGACGGCCAGCCTCGTCAAGACGGCGCCGGAGATCTCCTCATTGAGGCCCAGCGTCTCAGGGTAGACGGCCCCGGTCGCCCTTAGCTTGCCCTCAAGGACCGTCAGCGCTACGAACGCCAGGAAGCTGCCCGTGACCCTGGCCATAGCCGTGGGCCAATCGTCAGGCCTAACCACCTGGGTGAACCTGAGCCCACGCCCATCCCTGCCGTAGACCTCCACAACCATGACTACCACGTCCCTAACGTTAACGTGCATGCCCCACAGCAGCGACGCCAGGAGCTCGTCAGCCATCGCCTCAGCCCCGCCGACCCTCACCGGCCTGTGCTCAAGCAGGCCGAGCCTCTTCAGGCCCTTGACGAAGTCCACGTGACCAGGCCACCTCAGGGTGTACTCTGCCATGAACTCCGCCTTGGAGTAGGTCCTCAGCAACGTCCTGAGGCCGTCCGTTGGGAAGAACTCAAGCTCACCGACGCTGGGCACGTAAATCCTTCCCAGAGGCCCAACCAGGGGGTCAAGCGACGTAACCTTGCCGTTAACTACTATCCTGGCAGGCCTCCTGTACTCGTCTATGAGGTCCGATATGCTCCAGCTCGGGACGAGCCCCAGAGGCGGGTCAGGCCTCTCGCTGATCCCCCCTACAAATATCCTGGCCCCCCTGATCCCTTCAAGCCTCCTGTCGCCAACGCCGACGAGCATGTTGGAGAGGCCTGGGGCGACGCCAGCGTCGAGAACTAACATCACGCCCTGCTTGGCCGCCTCCTCAGCCAGCTCGTCAGGCTCCTGGGGGAAGAACGACACGTCAACTATGTTGTGACCAAGGCCTATGAGACCCTTGAGGGCCTGGAAGGCAATACCTCCTGGAAGCGCCGTGACGAGGAGGTCGACGTCCCCAACGGCCTTCTTAACCTCGTCAGGCTTCAGGGCGTCAGCCACGGCAAACCTCGCCCTGGCCCTCTGGGCCGACCTAGCCGCCACCTCCTGGGTCCTGTCTACGAGAATTACTTCGTGGCCCTCCTGCGCTATCACGGAGGCCGCCACGGTCCCTACGCCGCCGGCGCCTATGACTGCTACCCTTGCCATCAGCCTTCACCCCCGGGCTCTGAAGTTCCGATCCTCATCATGTCTCAGAAGACCCTCTTCTCTCCACGGCCCGGGTTCAATTTAATGCCTACATGCTCCGCTTAAAATGGTTAAGGTCCACCGCCAAGAGCCGAGTTCAGCCTCTCCATGACGTCCCTTAGCCTCTTAAAGAAGTCTTCAACGCCGCTGACGTTGACCTTCCCGACCTGCATCATCCTCAGCCTTAACGCCGTGGCGAGGCCGCTCAGGAGCTCGACCTCCGTGCTGAGCCCGACGTAAGGCCTCCTGACAACCTCCTGAGGGCCTACGAGGGCCTCCATGAGCCTGAGGGACCTGGCGAGCTCCAGGAGGGCCCTCTCCATGGAGCCGTCCCTTATGGAGATAGCCCCTTTAGCGTAAAGGTCTAGAACCCTCGCGAGGGCCTCGCGGACCCTGCCCAGGGCATCATTGACGTCAGCTGGCTCCATAGGGCCCTCTGACCTGGTTGCGTGGAAACCTTTATATTCAGCTCTACGTTCTCGCCCCTGGTGGCCTAGGCTGGGGACCGGGGCCCTGGTGAGCGAAGAGCTCCTTGGCCTGTCGCTGCTAGTCCTGGTAGGCAAGGTCCTTGGGGACCTGACGGAGAGGGCCGGCTACGGCAGGCTGATAGGAGAGATCACGGGCGGGGCCCTGCTGGGGCCCTACGCCATAGGTGGCCTCATTAACGGCCTCCTTAAGGCGAGGCTGTTCTACATAGGCGGTGAAATCGTCTTCCTCTCGGAGTTCTCGATGATACTCCTGGTCTTCGCCGCGGGCCTGGACCACGGCACCGCGCCCCTGAGGCGGGCTGGCCTCTGGGGGGCGCTAGGAGCCGTGTTCGGGGCCGTGACGCCCTTTGCGCTGTCTTTGCCTCTCATGAAGTTTGGCCTCGTGAATGGCATCCAGGCCCTCTTCATAGGGGCCTCGATGGCCCCCACCAGCCTCGCGGTGGTCTCCGGCATGCTCCATGAGAAGGCCAGTGGTAGGTTCGCGGACTTCCTGTTCTCGGCGACAGCGCTTGACGACGTGGTGGCGTTAATCATCCTCAGCGTGGTCATGGGCGTGAGCCAGCTGGGCTCCAGCTTCTCATCGCTGGCGATCATAAGGACAACAGTCTACTACTCTGTGGCGTGGATCATTATATATTATGCGTCAGTTAAGCTGATCCCGTTCCTGGTCAGCGCGCTAGGCAGGAGGTACGCAGTTGAGGCCTCTCTCGTTGTGCTCTTTGGGCTCATAGCGGCTATGCAGTCGCTCGGCTTCTCCCCCGTCATAGCAGCGTTCATAGCTGGCGTGACGCTCGCGGAGACGGTGGGCGTTGACGTCCTGAGGGACCTCTACAGAAGCCTGCTGCTGGTATTCGGCTCGGTCTTCTTCGTGGTGACGGGGGCCCAGCTGAACCCCCAGGCCGTGGGCCTCCAGGGCCTGGCCCTAGCGGCCGTCATACTGGCGTTAGCGCTCATAGGTAAGGCCGCCGGGGCGCTGCCGTTCGCCTATGCTTACATCAGGGACCTCAAGGATTCAACCAGCGCGGCGGTCGCCATGGAGCCCAGGGGCGAAGTCGGACTGGCCGTCGCCTCAATAGGCCTAAGCGTCGGCGCGCTGAGCCAGGAGCTCTACGGGTCCCTGGTGCTGGCAATAGCGCTCACCACGGTGATAGGGGCCGCCGCCTTCGCAAAACTTTACAGAACGAGCTGAAAGGCCCGCGCCCTCAGTCCAAACCCTGACCCAAAGGGGCCTTTGATTCCTCATTACTTTAACAGGCTCTTAGACATTGGTTGAGCCTCACTGCTTCCGCTCCTGTGAGGCCCCCTGCGACTCCTGAGGGGTCCCCTGGGCGCTGCCTATCAGCTCGCGTACGCCCATCATGCCTATGGGTGACGCTGGCCCGGCGACCGGGAGGTTTACAGGTATGAACACCAGCATGTTCTTGCCCTCCATGCCCAGCTCGTATATCATGTTCATCCACCTCAGCATGAAGGCCCTGTCGTTATTTATGTAGAGGTTGGCGGCCTCGACCATCTTCTGTGCAGCCTCGTACTCGGCCTGAGCTAGGGTTACCCTCGCCCTCCTCTCCCTCTCGGCCTGGGCCTGCCTCGACATGGCCTGAACGAGGTCCGGCGGTATCTCAACATTCCTTATCTCAACAGACGTCACCTTGACGCCCCACGCCTCGGTCTTGCTGTCTATTATGTTCCTCGCAAGCGCCGCGACCTTGTCCCTCTCGGCCAGCAGCTCGTCAAGCATGGTCTGCCCTATCACCTCCCTGAGGGTGGTCTCAGCGGCCAGCCTGGTGGCGACGTTGTAGTCCTCGACCTTGAGCACGACCTTCTCCAGGTCAACTGGCTGATAGTACATGACGGCGTCCACTATCACAGGCACGTTGTCCTTCGTCAGGGACTGCTCGGTCCTGAAGGCTATGGCCTGGAGCCTCGTTGAGATCCTCATGGGCACCTTGCCTATTATAGGCGGGACGTAAATTATGCCAGGCCCCTTGAGGCCCGCGAACCTGCCGAGTATCAGGACGGGCAGCCTCTCCCACTCGTTCACTACCTTTATGCCGCTGAGCAGTATCACGGCAACTATGAAGGCAATGAAGGCAATAATAACATCCAGTGCAACGCTCATGCAATTCCCCGAGATCTACAGCAAGTGCGTTACTAATAACTATTCATGAGGGGCTCCCCTTAATGAAATGAACGCCAGGCCTCACCTTCAGGATGGGGAAGGAGGTCATTTCTTGTCCAGGGGCTCGACTATCAGCATGAGGCCTTCCCTGCCCATCACCCTAACAGTCGAGCCTGCCGCAACGAACCCTGATGACCTGGCCCTCCACACAACACCCTGGACCTTCACCTCGCCCGTTGGGTTCAGGTCAGTGACGGCCACGCCTACATCGCCTATGAGCGACTCGGGCCCTGCCATAACCCTCTTCCTCCTGGCGGGGCCCGCTATCCACCTTATGTAAAGCCCTGCCACGAGGCCCACTATGGCTATGGTTGAGTCGATGAGGGCGGACTTAGGCGATGTTGGTAACGACGTTGTCAGGTACGGCACATTAAGCGCCATAAGGTAGATCCCCAGGGCAGAGATCGCCGCCCCAGCGATGACGGCCAGCCCGTGGCCCATTTTGAGCTCCAGGAGCATGAGGACCGCCCCTATCAGGACCAGCGTAAGGCCTATGAGGGAGGCCCCCACTACCTCAGCCCCTACTAGGCCCAGGACCACAGCGATGGCCCCTATCGCGCTGAGCAGGAAAGTGGGGTGGTACAGGTCGATGAGTATCACCAGGAAGCCGAGCGATATCAGGAGCCCGTCCACCGTTGGGTTGCTCAGGACGCTTAGGAACTGCTCATAGAGGTCCTCCGAGACGCTCACCTGGGCGTAGCCTGAGAGGTTCCACATGGCCAGGGCCTGGCTGAGGCTGTTGGCTATCCCGTCTATCAGGTGATATTGAAGCGCCTGCTGCGCCGTGAAGGCCTTGTCGGAGAGGACCATAATGGCGGCAGCGGTAGCGTTCCTGCCCCACTTGGAGGCCAGGGACTCCATGAAGGCCAGCATGGCCGCCTCGGTGTGGTTCTGCTCGAGGGGGGTCCCGCCTACAACTATTGGCGTCGAGGGGCCTATGAAGGTGCCGTTCGCCATCAAGATGCTGTTGCTGGCCATAGCTATGTAGCTTCCGGCCGAGGCCGCCATGCCGTCAGGGGGGACATACGTGTAGACCGGGATCCCCTGGCTCTGAAGGTCCTCTATGTAGTTAACTATGTTAATCATGTCACTTAGGTAGCCCCCTGGCGTGTTCATCACAATGACTACTGCCTTCGCGTGAAGCCCCTCGGCCATGGCGACGACCCTTGACATCATGGTCGACGAGCCCAGGTCAACCGTGACGTCAAAGTTGACCACCACTACAGGAGGCCCCTGCTGTGCGCGGGCCGTTATGAGAAGGCTGGCGAGCCCAAGCGCTACCAACGCTGCCCCAAGGACCGCCAGAAGCCTTGAAGTCAAGTGAGGCGCCCTATTCGTTAGCGCGGCCCTTAAAGGGAATAAAGGCTAAAGTCGCTGGCTGTTGACCCCCAAACCGTGACTGCTAGGGACAACGTGGGGTTCTTCTCGAGGCTTAGGTGGGGACCGGGAAGCGTGGCAACGGTTGTCTCGGTGGCCGTCGCAGCCGCCCTCCTCATAGCCCTTGGCGTTAAGGAGGGCGACGTGGTCTTGGAGTTCTCAGGGGGGCTCCTCGCCTTTGTCGACCTGATAGTACTGGTCGCTAAGGGCCTGGAGAACATAACGCCGAAGACCCTGCCGCCCAGGGAGATCATAGGCGCCGAGGGCGTCGTTGTCCTAAGGGTGACGCCCTCAAGGCCTGGCGTAGTCAGCGTGGGGGGAGAGCTGTGGTCAGCAACCTCTAACGAGGTCATAGAGGAGGGGGAGAGAGTTATCGTTGTGGCGCGGGACGGCATATATCTCAGGGTCTCAAGGGCCCCTAAAGAGCCGTAGAGGCCAATGACTGAAAGTTGCCGAGATCAAGATAACCTGTGTCCTGACGTGGCCTTCAGGAAGATCTAGCATCTGAGCGGGTGGCTTTTAAAGGCCATCCACGCCCAGCTACAAGGGCAGCATAATGGTAACCCTAAGCCTTGAAGTTAAGGACGTGCAGCCCTCAAAGCTCGTCGGAGTTAAGACCGCGAGAGCCGAGGGCAACGGGGTGAGCGCTCAGTTCGACTTGATAGAGGGCCTCTATACCCTTAACGCGGGCGACAGGATAGAGGTCCTAGTTGATGAGAACAAGCCCGAGGACCTGGAGTCCTACGAGTTCTGCGGCCACGGCTACCTGGTGACCGACGAGAGCAAGGGCTTCACGTTGCTCTCGCTCTGGGGCATCCTCTTCAAGTTTGAACCGCCCCTCGGCCTTAAGCTCGACCAGAAATACTACCTCTGCATCAGAAGGTCTTAGGAGATCAGGTCCCAGAGCTCGTCCCCTGGGTAGTGAAGGTTCTCAACGACCTTTCCCCTCTCCTTAGCCGATATCATCTGCCTGAGCCTAGCGCTGTCGACCAGGGCCCTGCCTACCGCCACGGGGACGCCGCTCTGCTCGTCAACGATGGCCACTAAGGCCCCCTCCTTGAAGTCCCCCTTGACGCCTCTGACCCCGGGGGCCATTAGGTCGGCGCCCCTGCCCATGGCCTGTGTGGCCCCCCTGTCAACTATGACGGAGGGGAGCCAGGTGTGACCCCTCTTCAGGAGGCACAGGAGCGTCGGTATCAGGAGACCCTTGACCCTGGCCAGGCACGGCAAGCCGCTGTCTATGTAGACGGTGATGTCACCTGCCTTGGCCTCTTCCACGTCGTTCCACTCCAGAGGCGGCGACCCAAGGACCTTAACCACCTCCTCCCTCAGCTCCTTAATGGCCTTCTTAGAGAGCTTGTACCTTGTCGAGTACTTTACCAAGCACCCCGCCTCAGTAAACAGCTGTGGGCAACTCCCTTAAGAGAACTAACGTCTGCTGATAGCCGCTGGGAGCGCCCTCGAAGACCCGTTGCTCCTCACCCTTTCCTCGGCCAGTAAAGCGCTCTTCACAGGGCGCCCCAGGCCTGGAGCCCTCACGACGCCTATTATGGCCTGTTGGAGCAGAGCCTGAGATTAAGTTGATAGCCGCTCACGTACAGCTACCAGTGAAGCTTTTAACTGGCCTTAGAACCCGAGGTCGCAGGAGCGTAATATGGCGTCACAGGCGGAGAAGCTGAACACGTTCAAGGTTATGAGTGAGTACCTGAACAGCAACGTCTACGTGAGGCTCAAGGGAGGGCTTGAGATAAAGGGCGTCCTGAAGAGCTTCGACCAGCACCTCAACCTCATACTGGACAACGCTGAGGAGGTAATGGAGAAGGGCTCCAGGTCGCTTGGCACGATACTGGTCAGAGGGGACAGCGTAGTTGCGATAAGCCCAGCCAAGTGAGGTGAGGCCCTGTGACCAAGGGAACGCCTTCATTTGGCAAGATGGGCAGGGGCTACACGCACATAGTCTGCAGGAGGTGCGGCCGCAGGGCCTTTAACGTGGCTAAGGGCTACTGCGCCGCCTGCGGCTTCGGCAGAAGCAAGAGAATAAGGAGGTACTCGTGGCAGAACAAAAAGGTCAACAGGGTCAGGATAATTTAGGGCCCATTCTCTGGCAACAAGGTCGCCTCTCTCCTGAAGGGCCTAGCTTAGGGAGCCCTTATTACAGCTGAGCACCTTAAGTCTAGCTGACGGATCCCTGCCCTGAAGGGCGAGGCCTCAACTGAGGTGACGTTAGTCAGGGTCAGTCCTTTGAGTTTAAGAAGAAGTCATTGGTATACCGCAGACTCCTCTGGTCCTTGGCGCGCTCTTGCTAAGACCGTACTTAAACCGCTAAGTGAAGGGAAGGCGTAATGAAATACGCTGAAGCTTGAAACGCGTTCAGGGCGCTAAAGCCCCGCCACCAGCCTAGGGCCAACCTTATTTTGTCGCGTCTGCTAAGTCCTCTGGTGCTCGCGTTGGAGCTGCGATGGGACCTGAACAGGAAAAAGGTTAGACAGCTCCTTGACTCCACGTCGCTTGACGCGATAGTCCTGTTAGGGAGCCCTAACATAACTTACGTAACAGGCATAAGGGACCCCACGGGCGTCATGATCTTGACTAAGGAGTGCGGCGACTACCTGTTGACCTCTGTCCTGGACTACAACCGCCTGGCCTCCCAGGCCCCAAAGGACGTCGTAGTGAGGGCCTACTTCAGAAGGGAGGGGGAGATGACGGTAGGGCTTGGCGCTGTCCCCCACAGCGACTTGGTGCCTAAGGGTCTTGACGACGCGGTAAGGGACCTCCTCTCGTCCTGCCAGGCGAAAAAGGTGGGGGCCGACCTTTCATGGGCCTCGTACAGCGTTAACAGCCTGGCCTCAGCTATAGGGCTCCAGGACGTAAGTAAGGACATCAGTAAGGTCAGGTCGGTGAAGGACGACTGGGAGGTCGAGGCCATATCAGCCTCCATAGCGGCCGCCGAGCAGGCCTTCAGGGAGGCCCTGCAGGCCCTTGAGGGCTCGCCCAGCGAGGCAGAGGTTGAGGCCGCGTTCCACTCGTCCCTTATGAGGCAGGGCGCCTGGGGGGAGGCGTTCCCAACCATAGTGGCCTTCTACGATCACACGGCCCTGCCCCACCACACGCCGACCACTGTTAGGCTTCAGCACCCTGGTCCCGTGCTCATAGACTTCGGGGCCAACATGGGCGGCTACGTGAGCGACACCACCAGGACGCTCTGGCACGGGGGAGGGGGTGCCGAGTTCAGGAAGCTGATAGAGCTGGTCGCCGAGGCCCAGGGGGCGGCAATAGACGTTATAGGGCCCGGCGTGGAGGCCCGCGACCCCGACATGGCATCAAGGAGGGTCCTGGCGAGGGAGGGCCTTGACAAGTTCTACAACCATGGCCTAGGCCACGGCGTAGGGGTTGAGGTACATGAGACTCCTTACCTTGCCCCAAGCTCAAAGGACGTGCTGGAGCCCGGGAACGTTGTAACTGTTGAGCCGGGCTTCTACATACCTGGCGTCCATGGCGTCAGGGTAGAGGACATGGTGCTGGTCACTAAAAGGGGCGCAAGGCCGCTTACAAGGCTTTCAAGGATCATCTCATGAGGGCCAGCTTGGTCGCTATGTCCCTGATCTTCGACCTGACCTCAGGTCCAAGGGGCCTCCCAGCTATCGCCTGGGTTAGGGAGCAGAACGAGCACACCTCCCTGCTAGTCGGCATTCCGCAGTACTTACAGCGACCCATGGGCCTCTCTGACCTAGGGTAGCCCCCCAGGCTCTCGGCCATCTTCCTGGCGCTCGATATAAGCAGGCTTGGGCTCTTCCTCTCGATGGTCTCTAACATCCGCTTTATGACGTCCTCCATGCTGTCACGTGGCTTGAAGGGGCACACAGCTGAGGTGTAAGGGACCCCGCCTATGATTGCGTAGGCCCTCGTCTCGTCCTCATATACGTCGAAGAGGGGCCTTATCCTTCTGACCGCTGACTCCTCGCCCTCAACTGCGGGCCCGAGCTTTGGTATCTGCTCAAGGTTCTGGCCGAGGAAGTTCTTGACAGCATAGGCCATGATGTCATTCATGTGGTGGCCCGTGGCGACTTCCGAAGCTCCCAGCTCCACGGCCAGCGCGTTAAGTACGTACCTCTTGACGAGCCCGCAGACGCTGCACGCAGGCCTCCTGACAGCCTTCAGCAAATCTGGCAGGTAGAACCCGGTGAGCTCCTTGAGGTCAAGCTCAAGGCACTTAACGCCCTGGTACCTCTTGCATGCCTCCCTGAAGGCGCTGAGGGACTGTTGGGAGAAGTCCCCTATGCCCAAGTTTATGTGAACAGCTATCAATTCTATCCCCAGCCTCGTTGAGAGGCCGCTGAGGACATCCATGAGGGTCATGCTGTCCTTTCCGCCTGAGACGGCCACTATGACCTTGTCCCCCCTCCTGATCATGTCATACCTCGTCAGCCCCCTTGCCACCTTCTCCCTCAGGTACTCAAGGAAGTGCTCATCGCAGAGCCAGGCCCTCGCGTAAAGCAACCTGACCCTGGCTGGCCGCCCGCACTTAATGCACCTGCCCTTGGGCTCGGAGTAGACCTTGACCGCTGCCCCGTCTAGCAGCACAGCCATGACTGTCCTTCACAGCGACCTGGACGCTTAAAAAAGGCTCTACGGAGCCTCTGAGGGCCCGGCCGCAGTCTCCTGCGCCCCCAGGGACCTCGAGAAGGACCTTATCCTATACCAGGCCGCTAGGAGAAGAACGCCCCCCAGCAGGCCGAAGAACAGCGTGTAGAAGGACCCTGCTATGGCCGTCAACATGTAGAGAACGCCCGTGAAGAGGGCGCCCATGGCGGCCCTGGCGTAGTTAGCTGACGCGGCGGGCCTGTAGACGAAGGCCCAGGCCACGACCCCTAGGGCAGCCAGGAAGGCGCTCACGGCTATCAGGGAGTAGGCCGTCTGCCTCATAAAGCTCTGGACCTGCGACAGCGTGTAGTTCAGGCCCTGCTGCTGGGCCTCCCTGTACAGGGTCTGGGTCAGGTTCGATGAAGCGTTGGATGCGGCCTTCAGGACGGGGTAAGCGTAGACCACCCCTAGGACGCCTCCAGCGATGCCGAGGAACATGGCGGTCACTATCAGGAGGCCGGCGGGCACAGGCCTGCGCTGGTCCTTCTGCAAATCTTACCTCCTCAGCCGTTGGAGGGTAAGGGAGCCTTTAATATAGAGATGCTAAAGCCTGCGGTCGCTTAAAAACGCCCAGGCGCCTTCAACAAGGGGGCCCGTAGCCCAGCCAGGATCAGGGCGCCAGCCTGCGGAGCTGGAGGTCCCGGGTTCAAGTCCCGGCGGGCCCGCCAGCTCTGCTGACCTTGTTATTGGCTTAGCGGAGCAACTACAACAGAAGAAGTGCAGAAGTAGCCTTCCATAGCTGTTTTCGGTTTTCATATAATTTTGTAGGGTGTCATTCAACTAACGTCTACATGAGGTATGCAAGGAAGCGCTTAAGAAGTGGGGCCCTAGGGCGGCCCTGAACGCCCCCAAGCCCGATGAAATCCCGAACGGGATGCGGGGGAACGATAGGACGATGACCGTAAGCTGCATGAACCCATAATGGGACCTAACCCCTCAGACGAGAGCCTTTCTTCATCAAGTCAGGCGGTTTGCTACCAATCACCGGGGCCGTTAAGAGAGCTAATAGCGAACTCGTTTTAAACCTCATCGCCTACAGACCTGTGAGAAGGGCCTTGAAGGGCGGCTTCGTTGGCAAGGAATATCTTCTGAGCCTGCTCAGGTCGCTCTCGGAGTCCTTTGGGCCCTCAGGGTTCGAGGACGCCGTGAGGGAGATAGTCGTCAAGGAGGTCGAAAGCGTAGCTGACTCCGTCTGGGTCGACTCCATGGGGAACCTGTTCGCGCTCAAGAGAGGAAGGAAGGGCGGCGCCAGCCTAATGCTCACGGCCCACATGGATGAGATAGGTTTCATAGTGACGCATGTTGATAACAGGGGCTTCCTCAGGGTCGCACCAATTGGGGGGCAGAGCCCGAGGGTCATACAGGGCCAGAGGGTACTGGTCAGGGCCAGGGACGGCTCCCTGGTAAAGGGCGTCATAGGGAGCAAGCCGCCTCATGTCATGAGGCCTGACGAGGCTAAGCAGTGCCCTGAGGTCAGGGACGTCTACGTAGACGTGGGCGCCGCCAGCGCCCAGGAGGTCGAGAGGATGGGGATAACTGTCGGCAGCCCGGTGGCCTTTGAGAGGGGGCTTGAGAGGCTGAACGAGGACACTGTTGTCGGCAAGGCCTTTGACGACAGGGCGGGCCTGGCGGCGGTGATAGGGGCCTTCAAGGCGGTTGAGGACCAGGCCGTGGACGTCTACCTTGTCGCAACTGTGCAGGAGGAGGTAGGCCTGAGGGGGGCCCAGGTGGCTGCCTATAAGATCTCGCCCAGCGCAGCGATAGGCGTTGACACTACGATAGCGGCTGACGTCCCAGGGAACGAGGAGAGGGACTGGGTGACGAGGTTAGGCGCAGGGCCAGCCATAAAGGTCGCCGACAACCCAGCGTCATTCTATGGGCTCATGGCCAACAGGTCCCTGAGGGAGAGGCTTGAGGAGGTGGCTAGGTCGCACGGGATACCGTACCAGCTTGAGGTCCTACAGGGAGGCACCACTGACGCCTCTGCCATAGCCCTCACTAAGGAGGGCATACCGGCTGCCGTGGTCTCGGTCCCGACGAGGTACGTCCACTCACCCTCGGAGGTGCTGAGGCTATCGGACCTTGAGGGCGTCACGAAGCTCCTAGCGTTGTTCACAGAGGAGGTAAGCCCTGACTGGCTGGCAGGCCTCTCAACGTCAAGGGTTAAGTGAGGAGGGGCCCGGGGCGGGATTTGAACCCGCGACCTCCGGGTCCACAGCCCGGCGCTCTAGCCAGCTGAGCTACCCGGGCCATGGGGCCCCTTACGGCTTCTAGGTCACAGGCGCTGGCAGCGCCTCCCTCCGGGCCCAGACTCTTAGGCCTTCTCGGGCTTTATTTAATTGAAGGCCGCTTAAAGCTTACGCTCAAAAGGCCCCTCAGGCAATAGGAGGTGGTGTAGAGGGTGCCAGAGGTACCCCTCAAGAGGGTTGACAGGAACACGTGGACCATAGAGAAGGGCTTCAAGGGCTGCATGAGGGTCCCTGCGATAATATACGCCGACGACCTCCTCATCGAGAAGATGAGGCAGGACCTGACCCTGGTCCAGGCGGCCAACGTGGCCTGCCTCCAGGGCATACAGAGGTACAGCCTGGTCATGCCCGACGGCCACCAGGGCTACGGCTTCCCAATAGGAGGGGTTGCCGCGATGGCTATCGACGAAGGGGGAGTCATAAGCCCTGGGGGAGTAGGGTATGACATAAACTGCGGCGTGAGGCTTCTGAGGACTGACCTGACGCTCCAGGACGTGAAGCCCAAGATAAAGGAGCTGATAGACGCCATCTATGAGAACGTGCCTAGCGGCCTTGGGAGCACCGGCAAGGTGAGGCTCTCCGTAAGGGAGCTGGACAACGTCCTCAACGAGGGGGTCAGGTGGGCCGTTGAGAAGGGCTACGGGTGGGACGAGGACATAGAGAGGATAGAGGAGAACGGCTCGTGGAAGCTCGCTGACGCAAGCAAGGTGAGCGAGACCGCCAAGAGGCGTGGGGCCCCCGAGCTGGGCACCTTGGGGAGCGGCAACCACTTCCTCGAGGTACAGGTCGTTGACAAGGTCTACGACGAGAGGCTGGCCAAGGCCTTCGGCCTCTTCGAGGGCCAGGTAACGGTCATGATACACACAGGCAGCAGAGGGCTCGGCCACCAGGTGGCCAGCGACTACCTGCAGATAATGGAGAGGGCCATGAGGAAGTACGGCACCGTACCACCTGACAGGGAGCTCGCGAGCATACCATATAACGCGCCAGAGGCCCAGGACTACGCCAAGGCCATGGCGGCCGCTGCCAACTATGCCTGGACCAACAGGCAGCTGATAACCCACTGGGTCAGGGAGAGCTTTGAGAGCGTCTTTAGGACGGACGCCGAGAGGCTAGGCCTTCACCTGGTATATGACGTTGCGCACAACATCGCCAAGATAGAGGAGTACGACATAGACGGCAAGAGGAAGAAGGTTGTTGTGCACAGGAAGGGGGCCACAAGGGCCTTCCCGCCCGGCAGCCCTGAAATACCTGCCATATACAGGCTCTACGGCCAGCCCGTCCTTATACCCGGCAGCATGGGCACCGCGAGCTACGTCCTGGCAGGTGTTGAGACCGGCGTGAAGGCCTGGTACACCGCGCCTCATGGAGCTGGCAGGTGGATGAGCAGGTCAGGGGCCAAGAGGGAGAAGAGCTATAAGGAGGTCGTTCACGACCTAGAGGTCAAGGGTATATACATCAGGGCCAGCAACGTGGCCACGGTCGTTGAGGAGGCCCCCGAGGCCTATAAGGACGTTGACAGGGTCGCCCAGGTCGCCCATGAGGTGGGCATTGCGAGGCTGGTCGCCAGGATGAGGCCAATAGGCGTCACGAAGGGCTAAGGCCCCTTAACCTTTAAAACGTCCCTCTGCGCTCTTGCTCTGGCAACTTAACAGAGGTGCTAAGGAGTGGGCCATCGTAAGAAGTCAGCGCCGAGAAGAGGAAGCCTAGGGTTCATGCCAAGGAAGAGAGCCGAGGAGCTAGTGCCCAGGGTGAAGTCATGGCCTCAGGTCAACGTCCAGAAGCCCACGCTGCTGGCCTTCCTAGGCTACAAGGTCGGCATGACCCACGTCTTCATAGTTGATAACAGGCAGGGCTCACCGACGTTCGGTAAGGAGGTCTTCAGGCCGATCACAGTCATCGAGACGCCACCCATGTACGTGCTGGCCGTCAGGGGTTACGCCTATGATGAGAACAGAGGGCTCTACGCTGTCAGCGAGGCCTGGGCTAAACCACCCCTTGAGCTTGAGCTCAACAGGAGGATCAGCACGCTCGGCTCTTTCGACACTGAGGCCACACTGAAGTCGTTGGAGTCCAAGCTCTCGGACCTGGTCGAGGTCAGGGTTCTCCTGGCATCGCAACCGAAGCTGACGGGGGGCCTCAGCAAGAAGGTCCCTGACCTCATTGAGGTGAAGGTAGCAGCGCCTAATGACAGCGTTAAGGAGGCCTTCAGCTACGCTACGTCAATACTGGGTAAAACGGTCTCGGTCCGTGACGTGTTCCAGCCCGGCATGGTAGTTGATGTGCTCGCGGTGACCAAGGGCAAGGGCTTCCAGGGCGAGGTCAAGAGGTTCGGCGTCAAGGTCCTCCCAAGGTGGCATAAGCACAGGAAGGGCGCCAGGGGCGTTGGAGCTAGGAGCCATGGCAGAGGGACCTGGTGGGAGATACCTCAGCCTGGACAGCTCGGGTTCCACAGGAGGACAGAGTACAACAAGAGGGTCCTTGAGATAACTGACAACGCCCTGGCCTTCACGCCAGCCGGCGGGTTCCTGCATTACGGCGTGCCGGCAAGCACAGTAGTTGTCCTGGAGGGCTCAGTCCCCGGCGTCGTGAAGAGGCCCATAGTTCTCAGGTACCCGATAAGGCCGCCTGAGTGGTACCTGAAGATGGGCGTGACTAAGCCAACGATAACCTTTGTGAGCCTCCAGAGCAAGCAGGGGGTGTAAACAGTGGTCAGGCAGGTAGGGCTTGGCTTCCTGCTTTACCTGAACCCGCCTATTGAGGTCCCTGTTTACAGCGCGACCGGCGAGGTTCAGGGGAACGTCAGGTTACCTGACGTGTACAGGGTCCCGGTCAGGAAGGACCTTATACACAGGGTCTTCATGAGTGAGTTCACCGCCGCCGTCCAGCCCAAGGGCAGGGACCCCATGGCCGGCATGAGGACCACCGCTGTGAGCCTCGGCATACACCACGGCCTGGCCAGGGTGCCCAGGGTCAAGGGCTCTACGAGGGCCAGGCTTGCCCCCTTCGTGAGGGGCGGAAGGCTCGCCCATCCGCCCAGGGTTGACGAGAACATTAAGGAGGAGGTCAATAAGCTCGAGAGGCTCATGGGCACTATGAGCGCGCTGGCCGCTACTGCCTACGTCGACTTAGTCAGGGCCAGGGGTCACGTCTTTGAGGCCAGCGCCGTCCCAATAGTGATCGACTCGGCAGTCCTTCAGTCAGTCAAGAGGACCCGTGAGGCCCGTGAGCTCCTTAAGAAGCTGGGGGTTTACTCTGACGTAGAGAGGGCCGCCGAAGGCACAAAGGTAAGGGCTGGCAAGGGCAAGATGAGGGGGAGGAGGTACGTTGAGCCCAAGAGCGTCCTCTTCGTGCTCGAGGACCACGCGTCGCCCTTCGCAATAGCAGTTAAGGGCCTTCCAGGCGTCGACGTAGTAGAGCCCCAGCTCGTGAGCGTCCTTGAGCTGGCCCCCGGAGGCGTACCTGGCAGGCTAACTGTGGTCACGACGAAGAGCCTTGATCTGCTGGCTTCAAGGTTCAGGCTGGGTGAGGTGGCATGAGCGAGGAGAGGGAGGTAATTATCAGGCCCCTGATGAGCGAGAAGGCCCTCAGGCTCCTCGAGGAGCTGAACACTCTCACGTTCATAGTGAGAAGGGACGCCAACAAGCACGACATAAAGAGGGCCGTTGAGAGGCTCTACGGAGTCAAGGTGGAAAAGGTCAACACCCTTATAACGCCCAAGGGCGAGAAGAAGGCCTATGTTAAGCTCTCAAAGGAGTACAAGGCCTCTGACGTGGCCGCTAAGCTAGGACTCCTCTGAGCCGTTAGCACCCTTATTCGACTTACCTCCCTTGGACTCTACTACTTCAACGAACCTCCTCGCCATCTCGAGGAAGACCTTGGCGGCCTCGCTGTCAGGGTACTCAAGGAAGAACGGGACCCCTGCGTCAGTGGCCTCCCTGATCCTTGGGTCTATCGGGATCTGGCCGAGGAGCGGCACGTTGAACTCCTTGGCTATCTCCTCCGCGGCGCCCTTGCCAAATATGTACTGGACGGACCCGTCGGGGCACCTGAAGTAGCTCATGTTTTCAACAATGCCAAGCAGCGGCACGTTGAGCTTCTGGGCAAAGGCCGCCGCCTTCTTGACGACTACCTTTGACACATCACTCGGTATCGTGACCAGGAGGAACCCGGTGAGGCCAGGTATCGTCTGGGCTATCGTCAGCTGCTCGTCGCCTGTGCCGGGCGGGAGATCTATGAGGAGGTACTCGGCGCCCTCCCAGTCCGTGTAGGCCAGAAGCTGCCTTATAGCTGTCGTCTTCAGTGACCCTCTCCATATGACGGGGGCCTCCTCTGACGGAAGCATGAGGCCCACCGACACAAGCCTGACCCCGTAGACGTTGACCGCCGGCACTATGCTGCCGTCGTCGCGGGCCAGCAGCCCCTTGACCTGGCTGAGGCCCAGCATGAGCGGCATGCTGGGGCCGTGGAAGTCAGCGTCGAAGACCCCAACCACTTTACCCATCATGGCGAGGGCCATGGCTAGGCTGGCGGTGACGAAGGACTTCCCAACGCCGCCCTTGGCGCTCAGCACCGCGACCTTGTAGGGTATCTGCCTCATCCTCTCAACGACAAGCCTCTGCTCCTCCTGCACCTTCTTCATTCGCTCCGCTATCTCCCTGTAGCTCTGCCCTCCTCCAGGGGCCGCCCCTGGGTTTGACCTCTGCGGAAGCGCCATCCTGGAGGGCTTCCTCTCCTGACCTCCCTCGTTCGTCTCAGACATCCCGCTCGCTGACAATACAAGTTCAAAAAGGGTATTTTAACCTAAGTTAAAAGGGGGCTAGTGAAAGGTCAGAGCTTGCCTATGTCGTCGGGTATCCTTATGTGGAGCACCTCGTGGCCCTCGCCCTTGTTGGCTGCCACTATGTCGAACTCGTTAGGCGAGGGCGGGTGCTCGTAGAGGTACTTCAGGTTCATGAAGGCGTTGAAGATATGTGCCACGTCCTTGCCAAGCCTATCGTTATGGACTGCTATGTACTCAACTATGCCGTCAGGGTTTATTATGACTGTGCCCCTCCTGGTCATGCCACTCTGCGGGTTAAGGAAGCCGTAGGCAGCGGAGATCTGCTTGCTTATGTCATCAACGAGGGGGAACTTGACGTTCTTAACCCTGGGGCTCGTTTCTACCCAGACCTTGTGCGAGTAGACGCTGTCGGTGCTTACCGCAAGGACCTCGGCGTTGTTGGCCTTAAACTTGTCATAGTATGCCTGGAAGGCCTCAAGGTCGGTGGCGCAGACGAAAGTGAAGTCGCCGGGGTGGAAGGTGAGGACGACCCACTTGCCCTTATAGTCGCTGAGCTTTATGGTCTTGACCTCGTTGGTGTCCGGGAAGTAAGCCCTAGCCGTGAAGTCAGGCGCGGGTGAACCTACCTCTATCATGCTCTCGCCTCATTCTTAGAGGGGCGGTACTTATTTAAAAGCTTTTCTAACTAGAATAAGCACCTACAAGCTTATTAGCTTAGACCAGCCATGCCTTTCTCTCCTTGCGTAAACGTTCTCTGAACAGCCCTCTTGAGGACTTCGTAGGCAGTCAACAGGTCGTCAATCATCACGTACTCGTCGTAGGAGTGGGCCACGAAGGGCTCGCCTGGACCATATATTACAACGGGTATCCCCCTCATCCTGAAGTAGCGGCCGTCCGTGGCCCCAGTCTCTATTCTCAGCCTTGGCTCCCTGCCCAAGACCTCCTTAACGCTCTCGCTGACTGTCCTGACCAGGGGGCTGGAGGGGTTTGTGTAGTTAGGCTCGCTGGAGTTGATTATCTCGAGCTCTATATCCTTACTGCCTTCTCCCAGGTCCATCCTAAGCAGGTCATAGGCCTCCTCTACTATCCTCTTGCAGGCTGAAGGGCCTCCTGAATGCAACGCCATAGACAACGGGGTCCTCATATCTATCTCAACCCTACATATGTCTGGGACCACGTTGACCTTGGTCCCTCCCTCTATCTTGCCTGGGTTAAACGTTATCTTCTCTATGACGTACTCGGCCTCGGCCCTTGAAAGCCTGACCCTTCTCTTTGAGGCCTCCTCAAATAGCGTCTCGGCTGACGATGCAAGCAGCGACTCCAGGTCCTCAGGCACGCTGAGCCTCGAGTTGATAGCCGAGACGGCCTTGGACAGTATCTGGACAGCGTCCATGGCCTTAAGTATGGCGTTCTCCCCGAGTATGGGAACGCTGCCGTGGGCTGGCCTCCCCTTAGCCGTCAGCCTCACCTGGCACAGGCCCTTCTCCCCCACCGAGACCGAGTCGACGCCTGAGGGCTCCGCTATTATCACGGCGTCGCCCTTCAGAACGCCCTGCTCCACAAGGGCCCCTACGCCGTTCTGGCCTCCTACCTCCTCGTCGGCCGTGGCCGCATACACCAAAGTGCCGAGACCCTCCTTCTCGATGACCTCTGCTATGTCAACGAACAGCGCCGTTATGACGGCGAGGCCCCCCTTCATGTCGGTGGCCCCTCTCCCCCACACCTTCCTGTCATCTATTATCATGCCAGAGAAGGGAGGATGCGTCCACCTACTCACGTCACCAGGCGGCACGACGTCCATGTGACCATTAATTATAAGCGTAGGGGAGCCCTTGCCTACCTTGGCTATCACGTTGACTTTGCCTTCCTCGAACTGCACAGTGTCGCCGGAGAGGCCGTTTATCTGAAGGTAGTCGATTATGAAGTCCGCCAGCTCTCTCGTCTTCCCTGGCGGGTTACTAGTGTCGATCTTTATCATGTCCGAGGCCAGCCGCGCCAGCCGATCCCTTAGCTGCTCTCTGCTCAAGCGGCTTCTCCCCGCTGACCTAAGTAAGGCAAATTATAAAAGGGTGTGGAAAGCGCACATAATATATTAAGACGAGATCTGACCTCCTCCCCGCCCTGAAGGGCAAGTTTTCAATTCTTTTCATCTTAATATAAATAACGTCAGTCACCTGAAGCTGGAGAGACCTTGCTAGGCGGCGTCTTCGACCTGGACGGTACATTGGCATCAACTGCCATGGCGCACCTCAGGGCGTGGCAGCTGGCCCTTGCGGAAGTCGGCGTCACGAACGTCAACATTGAAATAAGGAGGCTTCTCGGCATGAGGGCCTATGACATAGCTAAAGAGATAGTTAGGGCCGCCGGCCTAAGCTATGACATGATGGGTAGGCTGATAGAGCTGAAGGTCAAGCACTTCGACCTGATAGTGCCCTCCCTCGCTAGGCCAATGCCCTGCGCAGTAGACGTGACCCGAGCTCTAAGGGGAAGAGGCATGAAGTTCATGTAGTTACCTCATCGCTCAGGAGAAACGCCCTGAGCGTCCTGGAGAGCATAGGGCTGAAGCCCGACGTTCTTGTGGCAGGAGATGACGTGGATCGCGGCAAGCCAGACCCTGAACCCGTACTGCTGGCGCTGAAGCTAGCCGACCTATCCCCTAAGGAGGTCTTCGCCGTCGGTGACACCATAAATGACGTAAAGGCCTACAGGTCAGCTGGCATAGACAGAGTTTACCTGGTAAAGGGAGATGTTGAGGTGCCCGTCGACGAGTCCGAGCTCAAAAGGCTCGGGGCGCACAAGGTAGAAAGCCTCTGTGACGTCATGAAGCTTGAGGGCCTGACGTAGTTCATCTCCACTTAAATACCCTAGGGCCTTCAAGGCTCACTGGAGATGCAAGGGTTTGCGGATTGCGGTATTTTACGGGTCGCAGGACTTTGTCCTGATGCCATTGAAGAGCGCGGACATCCTGGCCATAATAGACGAGGAGCAGAAGGTCGTTGAGCAGTATGAGAACCCGGCTCCTGAGTTTGGCGAGGAGGCTGCCGTAGAGGGCATACTAGAGCTCGGGGCCTCGGCCGTCATTGTAAGGGATGACACGCTTACTCAGAGCGCTTACAAGGCCCTCAAGGGCCACGTCAAGTTCATGCCAACAAGCATGAACAACCTCTACGAAATACTTGATAAGCTGGAGGAGGTAAAGTCCGGCGCCACAGATGTAATAGAGAAGCTGGAGGTCAGCGCCAGCTGAAGTCCCGAATCCTGAAGGATTTTAAGAAGGCCCTATAGTTTTTACGCCGGGCCTGAGCGTTGCTTGCCCTCAATTACAAAGGGGTTGAAATAGTCGTCAAAAAGGGCGACATAACGGAGGAAGTGGTCGACGCTATCGTCAACCCCGCTAACTCATTCATGATAATGGGTGGAGGCGTCGCTGGCGCTATCAAGAGGAAGGGCGGGGTCTCAATTGAGCAGGAGGCCATGGCAAAGGCGCCTGTCGACGTAGGGAACGCTATCGTGACCTCCGCTGGGAGGCTGAAGGCAAAATATGTTATACATGCGCCCACTATGCGCTACCCAGCCTCAAGGACCAACGAGGATAACGTGAGGTTAGCCGTCAGGGCCTCACTTAAGCTCTCTAGGGAGCTCAACATATCCTCCGTAGCGTTCCCGGGCATGGGGACCGGCGTCGGGGGGGTTCCATACAGCGTAGCCTCCAACGCCATGGTTGATGAGGTAAGGGCCTTCATAGATCTTAACGGCCCGCCGCCCGCTAAGGTGGTATTGGTAGCGTTTGACGACGAGCTCTACGAGGAGTTCGTGAAGGCCGTGAGGAGGCTTCTCGAGGGCTCAACCCTGGCCGTTTGACTCGACGCCACCTCGTTGGTAGGCTCACGACTTCATCAGCACGAGAAGGACTTGATAATGTAGCGGGCGAGGGTAGTAGCGGGGGGTGGATTTGAACCACCGACCTCGGGGTTATGAGCCCCGCGGGCTACCAGGCTGCCCTACCCCGCTGCCCTACCCCGCCTTCCCTCGCCCACGAGGTCGGTAACACTGCAACTTATTAACCTTTTCACGCCATGTCAAGAGGGCTGGCCCTATTGAAGTTCAGGGCCGCTGTCCTTGAGGAGTTCAGGAGGCCCTTTGTCATAAAGGAAGTGGACCTATCGTCCTCCAATGACGAGGTCCCGGTCCGCGTTGTTGCTACGGGCCTGTGCGGCAGGGACATAGTTGTGTGGCGCGGGGGCTTCAGGAACCTCAGGACCCCCCTGATACTGGGTCACGAGGTGGTAGGGGTTGACCAGGACGGCAGGCCCGTCGCCGTTTACCCCGGCCTAGTCCCGCCTGAGTGTAGGTCGACGGGTAACGAGAACTTCTGTCAGGGATACACAATACTGGGCGAGGGGAAGCCGGGCGGCTACGCCGAGTACGTGTTCGTGCCCAGGTGGAACCTTGTGCCCCTCCAGGGCGGAGAGCCCGAGCAGTACGCTGCTGCAGCTTGCGGCGTCGCCACGTTCATCCACGCCTCCAAGGTAGCCGGCGTGAGGCCTGGCGACAGGGTTCTAGTGACAGGCGCCACGGGAGGGACCGGAATCCACGGCGTCCAGTACCTGGTCAAGGTCCTGGGGGCCCAGGTCTACGGGTTCTCAAGGTCGCCCGAGAAGGCCAGGCTGCTGGAGGGTCTTGGTGTGAAGCCCGTCACGAGCTTCAGCTTCTACAGGGACGAGGGGAAGGTGGACTTCGTCTTTGAGGTAGTAGGGGGGCCAACTATAAACGACAGCATGCTTTCCCTTAGGGAGAGGGGGACGCTGGTCCTAATAGGCAACATCACAGGTGAGCCCATAACTTTAGAGAGGCCCGCCTTCATAGTTATGAGGGAGCTGAAGATTACAGGGACGGCCGCTTACACGAAACGCGAGTTCGAGGAGGCCATCAAGCTAATAGGCGAGGGCGCCATAAGGCCCTTCTACAGGACGTATAGGCTTGACCAGATCAACGAGGCCTATGAGGATGCCCTGAACGGCAGGCTCGTGGGCAGGGCCGTGATCAAGCCCTAAGGGCAGCGCCCACCAGCTCGCTCACCCCTCTTAAGCCCATGTACTCAAGGTACTCCTTGATGCCCCTCTTGATCTCGCCCACCACCTGCAGGCCCTTCCTGACTAGGGCGGTTCCGACCTGAACGGCCCTGGCACCCACAAGCATAAGCTCAACGGCGTCCTCCCAGCTCTCAACGCCTCCGACCCCTATTATGTCAGGCCTCAGCTCCTTGTAAACCTCGTAGACGGCCCTCACCGCTATTGGATGTATGGCAGGCCCTGAGAGTCCTCCGATGCCATGACCTAGCACCGGCCTCATAGTGTACACGTTGACTTTCATGGCCCTCACCGTGTTTATGAGCGTCAGCGCCCTGGCGCCAGCGCTTAGCACGGCCTCAGCCGTCCTCAGCATGTTGTCCGAGATCCCCAGCTTGGCTATAACGGGCACTCTGACGACCGAGGCTACAGCCTTTGTGACCTCGGCGCTGAGGCGGGGGTCCATGCCTATGTCAAGGCCCATCCTCTCTACATGAGGGCAGCTCAGGTTGAGCTCCACTGCCGATGCGCCCTCCTCCTCTGCGACAGACGCAACCTCAGCGAAGTCGTTCGGCAAGGAGCCGGCGACGCTGACCACTATGGGTATGCCGAGCTGCCTGAGAAGCCTCATGTGACCCTTAAGCCCCTCCACGCCCGGGTTGGCCAACCCGACCGCGTTAAGGGCGCCGTGCTCAACATGTACGACCCTAGGCATGGGATAGGGCTCCCTGGGCTTTGGAGTGTAGGACTTGGTCACGAGGGCGCTGACGCCGGCCCTCGCTATGGCCATGAGGCCGTCGGGGGTCTCGCCCATGATACCGCTGGCGTTCATGACTGGGTGGGCCAATCTGAGGCCAGCTACGTCAACGCTCAGGTCGACCAAGCCCGCGACCCTCAAATGGGTTTAGCACAGGAGGCCTTAATAGGACCTCCCCCTCCTCTGCGGCCAGCTCACCGCCCACAAAGACGGCCCTGATTGTCGCCTGAAGGCCCTCCATGAACGCATGCATGTAGAGGGCCTTGCTATAGGTTCCCGAGAACCTTCCCCAGCCGTTGAGATCTATCACGACTAGGTTGGCCCTGTAATTGACCTCGAGGAGCCCGTAGAGGTGGTCCAGGCCAAGTATCTTAGCGGGCCCCAGCGACGTGAGCCTTAGGAACTCGGTAAGCTTCAGGGCGCCTGACCTCACTAAGCCTAGAAGCAGAGGCGGCCAGAGGCCAAGCCATGGTATGCCAGGAGGGCAGTAAGCCCACGAGTCCTTCTCACGCGGGGAGTGCGGCGCGTGGTCGCTGGCTAAGGCGTCGATGCCTCCATTCATGAGCTCCCTGAGCATTAACGACCTGGTGACAGGGTCACGCAGCGGAGGGTTGACCTTGAAGTGGCAGCCCTCATGGCTGTAATCGTACAGCACGTGATGAGGAGTGGTGTCCGTCGTGGCGCCGTAAGACTTCGCGACCCTCAGCGTGCCTGGGCATGACACGTGCGTGACGTGAAGCCTCTTAAGGGGTCCATAGGTGGATAAGAGGTGTACGCTAGCGCCCTCGAGCCAACACCCCCTCGCCTCGCCCCTCTCCGCGTTCTCGCCCCAGCCGACCCTCTCGGCCTCTGGGAGCTCAGGGTGAAGGACTACGAGGGCGCCCGTGCTGAGCACCCTAGACACCGATGAAGCCCTTAAGTCCATGTCCTCTGGGTAAATCTTGAAGCCGGCTATCGGCATTGAGGCCAACTTATCGACCAAGGCCTCGGAGTCCGGGACGCCTGCGTAGACGCCGTAATCGACGTAAGAGCGCTCCCTCAGGGCCTCAAGCTTTAGCCTCAGGGCCTCAGGGGTGGCGAGCCTAGGCCTCGTGTTAGGCATGTCGACTACGAGCGTTACGCCTGACGACAGTGCGGCCTTGGTCCCGCTCTCCTCGTCCTCCTTGTAGGACAGGTCGAGCCCTCTCAGGTGCACGTGAAGGTCTATGAGGCCTGGGGTCACGAAGACGTTCTCCGCATAGAAGCTGTAGACCTGATCGCCGCTGGGCGACCTGCCTATAGACTTGATTACGCCATCCTCAACGTTAACGCAGCCCTCTCCAAGAAACCCCCTCGGGTCAACCAGGCGGCCACATACGGAGGCCTCCATGCCATCACACCGAGGCCAGCTCCTTGAGGACCGTTGTCTCGTCTATCTCAGAGCCGCAGTAGTAGCACCTGAGCCTCAGCGGCGACCGACTGACCACGATGAACCTGCTCTTGACGGGCTCCGAAGGCCTCCTGGTTATGCAAGTTGGATTAGGGCAGGTCAGCAGGCCCTCTATCACTGGCGGCACCTCGACGGGCCTCTTCTCAACGACCGCGTAGTCCTTGATCCTGTTCACTGTGGCTGTCGGCGCTATCAGGGCTATCTTTGTTATGTCCTCAAACCTTGGGTAGAAGTTCTCAAGCTTCACTATGTCCTTCCTGCCCATCCTGGTGCTCTCAACGTTCATTACGACAGCTACCCTCAGGCCCTCGTCACCCCTTATGCCGAGTATCCTCAGCACTGTTAGTGCGCGGCCTGCAGGTATGTGGTCTATGACTGTGCCGTCCTTTATCTTAGTGACCAGGAGCATCCTCCCTTCCTTAGCGGCCCTCACGTCAATCACCCCCTAGCACGAGGCTTAGGAGGGCCATGCGCAGAGAAACCCCTAGCCTGGCCTGAATGAAGTAGGCCTGAAAGTCTGTCGAGTCTACGTCTGGCGCCAGCTCGTCAACCCTGGGCAACGGGTGAAGGACCTTAGCGCCCTTCTTAGCGAGCGACTCGAGCAGCCTCCTTGTTATCCTATAGCTGCCCCTGACCTTCTCATACTCCTGCGGGTCAGGGAACCTCTCCTTCTGGATCCTCGTTACGTAAATTACGTCAGCTCTCCTGAGGCCTTCTTCAAGGGGGACCTCCTCAAGCTTGAGCCCTGCCTCCTCCAGCTCCCTCTTGAGCTCATCCCTCAGCCTCAGCTCGGGCGGTGATGAGAGCATGACAGCCTCAGGCCTGAACTTGGCAAGAGCGCGGAGGAAGCTTGCAACGGTCCTAGCGTACTTGAGGTCACCGAGGACCAGGTAGCTGAGCCCGTCAATGGTCCCGAAGATCCTCCTAACCGTATAGAGGTCAAGCATCGCCTGCGTGGGATGGTGTTGCCTCCCATCACCGCCATTTATGACTGGAGCTGAGGCGACCTCCGCCGCGAGCAGGGCCGCGCCCTCGTACCTGTGCCTGAGCACTATTAGGTCTGAGTACGAGTCCAGCATCCTGATTGTGTCAACGAAGGACTCCCCCTTGGAGACGCTTATGGCTTCCTCCGACGTAAACCCTATGGTCTCAGCGCCTAGCCTCTTAGCGGCCGACTCAAAGCTCATCCTGGTCCTAGTGGAGGGCTCGAAGAAGGCCAGCGCTATCACCTTACCCTCAAGCCTCTTTCTGACGGAGCCCTGGGCCAGCTCCTTGTCCATTAAGTCAGCGACCTCAAAGAGCTCCTCAAGTTCTTCACGTGAAAAGTCCCTGACATCTACTACGTCACGTCCTCTCCAGCCCAAAAGCCCTCCAGTAAGTTGGAGCCAGGCATTATTAGACTAGCGGGCTCCTTCGAGGCGAGGGCGCCAGGGCCACTCATAGCTCTGAGCCCTAGCATGTGCCAAGCGTAACATTAAGGGGAGACCACAGTTCCGAGGCCTTCCTGCTGCCTCTCTACCTCAGAGGCCTCCCCCAGAGCTCCTCGCTTACCATGTTCGCCTTTGGCTCACTGACAGCTCCGAGCCTTACTGCTTCGACGAGCACCTCACGTAAGGTGGTGACCCTCCTTAGCTGAACGCCCAGCTTAGCAAGCACCTCTGACGCGCCCTGTTCCCTATCTACAAGGACCACAGCGGTGACCTGCGAGGCCCCCAGGGACAGCAACGAGTTAACTGATGACGCCAGGCTCCCGCCAGTAGTTGCCACGTCGTCTATCACGATAGCTCTGCGCCTGCTGACCTCCGCTCCCTCCACGACCTTCTCTGTGCCGTGGCCCTTAGGAGGCCTTACATAGGCCAGCGGGAGGCCCAGCGAGAGCGAGACTGCAGTAGCCCACGCTATGCCGCCTGTCGCCACGCCCACTACGACAGTGTTATCATCGATGCCAGCCTTTACGACCTCGCTGGCCAGGAGCGTTGACAGAGTTCTGAAGTGCCTAGGGGATCCCAGGACCCTCCTCAGGTCCACGTAGACGTGGCTTATGGCGCCTGAGGCCAGCCTGAACTCCCCAAAGAGCAGCGCGCCCGATTCTATAAGGGACCTGGTCACTATGCTCGTCAGGCCCTCTGACACCTCTTCATCGCCCCCAGGGCCTCCCCGCCCACCGACTTAGCGGCAGCGAGGGGGTCGCTGGCCTCAAGAATAGTGCGGCCAACTATCTCATAGTCTGCCCCGGCGCAGAGCGCCTCGCCTGGCCTCGCGCCCTGGACGCCAACGCCTGGTGAGAAGATCTTCACGTCCCTCAGCCTGCCCCTTATGACCCTTATCACGTCAGGCCTCGTAGCCGGCGCCACAATCCCCCACGCGTTGAGGTCCCTCGCCAGCCCGATGACCCTATCAGTTATAGCGTCGTAGAACTCCTGGGAGCCCGGATGGCTCATAGAGGCTACCAAGATAAGCTTGACGTCCCACTTGCTAAGCTCCTCTGAAAGAACGTCAAGCCCTCCCCTCCTTCCAACAAAGGCGTGAGCTATGACGGCATCAACGTAGTCCTTGACCAGCGATGTCGTCCTTACCATTATGTCCCCTATGTCGGCCAGCTTTAGGTCAGCTATCATGAGCGCGTCGCCGACGGCGTCCCTGAGGTCCTTAAGGAACGCCGTGCCGCATGATATGAGCATGGGCAGCCCTACCTTGAAGCCCGAAAGCACCTGCGAGAGCTCTTCCGATAACAATATTATCCTCTCGTCGCAGCTGGTCGCGTCTATCGCGAGCACTACCGGGTACCTGTCCATGGCTTACCACCGGACAGGGGACAAGCCCCTTTGAAGCCTTGCTCGTTCACGCTTTAAACAAAGTAGCCGTATATCACCGACTTGGATTAAAGCTATTATTCAAGGAAAGGGCCCTAACGTCAGGCGAATAGAGTGACCAAGGTCTTCGTGATTGGCCTCGGCAGGATGGGAAGGGGGATCGTCAAGAACCTCGTAAAGAAGGGCTACTCCGTGCTAGGTTATGACGTATCCCCTAGGTCCTATGAGCTGCTTGCCGACATCACAGGCTTCAGGCCTGCCGCTCTCCCTGAAGCAAGAGAAGCCGATTACGTCCTCCTGACACTTCCCACAGCCCGTGAGCTCTTAGGAGTGTTAGACGAGATTACGGGAAGCAAGGGAGTCATAATAAATATGACCACAGTGGGCCTTGATGACGCCAAGGCCGCCGCTTCCAAGGCTGCCTCGATGAACTTGAGGTACCTGACAGCAATGATGGAGGGTGGCCCAGCTAACGCTGAGACAGGCACCTTAACGCTTTACGTAGGAGGACCCGTGGAGGTTTACAATAGTTCCCTGGCCTTCCTCAGGGACGTCGGAAACCCCATTTACGTGGGCTCTCATGAGGCTGCCACGACGATTAAGCTGCTCAGCACCGCGATCCTCCTTGCGAACACGGCAATATTGGCTGAGGCCTCACAGGCGCTCCTACGCCTTGGCCTAGAGCCTGACCTGCTGGTGAAGGCCCTCTCCTCGGGTGGTGCTGACTCGGCGCAGCTGAGGTCAAGGCTTCCCATGATGCTCTCAGGCCTATACAAGGACGTCTTCTCAGTAGACCTCGGGGTCTACGTACTTGAAGAGGCTATCAAGGCCGCTAGAGCGCTTGGAAGCGACTACACGCCGCTGCTTTCACAGGTAGTGGAGCTCCTGAGGGCTGCCAGAGGGCTTGGCCTCGGGTCACATGACGTAGCCGAGGTCGCTGAAGTGTATAAGTACCTCACTTCAAGGAGGAGCTAGGTGACCACCGTGAAGGAGGCCGTGTTCACTGACAAGGCCCCTAGGCCTGTAGGCCCCTACAGCCAGGCCATAGTGGCAGGCGACCTAGTGTTCGTCTCAGGCCAGATCCCTATAGACCCTTGCACTGGAAAGCTCATAGAGGGCGACTTCGAGGCCCAGGTCAGGAGGGTCCTCGAGAACCTAAAGGCAATACTTGAGGCCGCGGGTCTGACCCTTGACGACGTTGTTAAGGTCACCGCGTTCCTGAAGGACCCTTCCAAGTTCCAGGACTTCAACAGGGTCTACTCGGAGTACTTCAAGGGCTCCTTCCCAGCCAGGACAACGGTGTTCGTGGCGGACCTTCCCGCTGGAGCCCAGGTCGAGGTAGAGGCGATAGCCCTGAGGCCTAGGTAGCCCCAGAGGACTGGTCCTCCTTCAGGCCATTAAGGCACGCCTTTTTTATCAGGTCCCTGACCCCCCTCATGCCTCCAGCAAAGGGCACCTTCTCCTTGAACCTTATCACCTGAGGCCTCTTGCCCGTCCTCCTCTCTAGCTCGTCTTCAAGCCACCGCTCATCCATGGGCTGGTCAGGACCCAGGACTACATAGTCAGGCCCTATAAGCTCTAAGGGCTTGAGGTAATCCTTCTCGTCCCCCATCACGACCTCGTATACGTACTTCAGTGATGACAGTACCAGGGCCCTGGAAGCCTCGTCAAGTATTGGGGGTCTGCCCTTGTCCTTTATAACGTTCTCATCCCTGGCAACTATCACGTAGACCTTGCCCAGCTGTGAGGCGAACCTGAGGAGCTCTATGTGGCCAGGGTGAACTATGTCAAAGGTCCCAGCCACGACGACCTTCTTCTCCTCCAGAGGCCTAGGCCACTTTATATCGACAAGTCCCGCGTGTCTTAGCGAGTCCAGCAGGCCCTCCGCGTAAGATATTGATATCAGTGAGTCCACGTAGTCCCCTTTGTTCAGGTAATACTCGGCATCCCTGAGGTATGCCTCTGCGTTCTCAAGCAGGTTGGCCAGGCCCTTATCGGTTATAGTCCTTGGTGCGCTGTTAACAGCTCGCTTAAGTTCCGAGAGGGCCTGCCTGAAGCCCAAAACGTACCTCCTGGCCCTCTCCTCTAGGTGATTATCCAAGATCGACACCTATCTATCACTTGGCCTCAGACTCAGAGATAGGCTTAACCTGGTCTATGGGAACCGTGACCACGATCTTGGAGTCGCCCTCAAGGAGCGTTATGTCGACGTCGCTCTTCCTGACCTCAATGACTCTTCCCTTCATGCCCTTGAAGGGCCCGCCTATGACCTGTATTAGCTGGCCCCTTTCAACCGCGACCTCTGCGACCGCCGGCTTGATGAGCTTAATTACGTCATCTATCGTTACAGGTATAGGCCTCCTGCCCCTTACGTACCTGATCCCCTTTATCAGGTAATACAGGTCAGTCACGTCGCCCACCTCCACAAAGACCACGTTCTTGTAGTCCTTAGAGAACACTACGCTTCTTACGTCAAGGTTTAAGGCCTTTGCCCTCTCGCCGAGGATCAGGGCCACCTTCTCCTCATAGCCACCCATCACCTTCAGGGCGTAGAACTTGCTTGGCTTTGGGGACCCTTGTCCCTGCGGCTGGGCCTGCCCTGACAAAGGCTTCACCTCAGCCTACCACGAAGAGTACGTATAACAGGTGTATTATATAGGCCAGAACGCCAACCAGGAGGAACCCGATTATGGTCAGCCTGGCCAGGACCGAGAACTCCTCCTCGTCAGGCTTCCTGGATAGCAGCACCACCCTTCTCCAGGCCGCTACGTGGTTCTTCAGCCTGTCCCTGAATCCCATTGCTAGGCGGCGCCCCGCTTAAACCGGGCTCGCGGGCTTAAGTGCCTTAGCAGGCGTGGCTGATACCTTCAGCCCTGTAGAGCTCCAATAGAGCTTACCTCCTCCTTGTCCTGAAGGGCAGGGCTTGCAACATCTGAACTGACGCAGCGCCCCCCGTAGGGGGTTCAGCTCTCATATAGGTTGTTGCCTTACGGTCATCGCCTCATCCCTGTTCCCCCGCACCCCGCTCGGGCCTTCATTGGGCTTGGGGGCGTTCAGGGCCACCCCAGGGGCCCCACATCTTGAGTGCTCTTTTACGTACCTCCTGTATGTGCTGATCGCGGTGACGACTTATAAACCTATACGAAAGTTGAAACAGCTACGTAGGGTCCTTCACCTTGAGCTGCCCTGGCGTTCAGCCGCTAGGGTGACAGCCCTTGAGCTGCCAGGGCCTGCTTGTACTCAGCCGCCAGGTCCCTTCTCCTGACCCTGCCCTTGGGGGTCTCCTCAAGCCACGCCGCAGTCCTGAACCTGTAGACCTTGACCCTCTCGTCGCGCCAGCAGTCAGGCCACAGGCCCGCCTTTATGCACGTCTCTGACAGGAAGGTCTCAACGTCCCACATGTTCTCTACAGGCACCTCGGGCAGGAGTAGCCCCCTGTAGATGCCTTTCTCAACTACCAGCCCGTCCCTACCTATCTCGACGAACTCCAGGCGGCCCTTCACGTCACGCGGGGCCTCCTCAAGGGCTGAGAGCACGGAGACCTCAAAGGTCACGTAGTCAAGCTCCTGCCTCTCCATAGGCATGAACCTTGGGTCGTTGAAGGCAGCCTCGACCGCTACCTCTATAACTGACCTCACCAGGGGCCTTACCGGCTCTATGAACCCTATGCAGCCCCTGAGGCTCCTCGAGCTTCCCTCATAGGTCTCTATCGTCACGAACGCAGCGCCTGGCCTGTAAGCCACAGGCGGCAGGCCCTGAGGGGCAGGCATTAGCTCCTTCCTGTCAAAGTAGTGCTCAACGCTCTTCCTGGCCAGTCTTACTAGCTGCTCCCCCAACGAGTCATCTACCTCGTCAGGGTCCACGGGCCTTTCCAAGCCTCACACCACGTTGTTACGGTCAAGGGAGCGGTCTTAAGTGCAAACTGACGTCCGGTCTTAAGTTGAAAGGTAAATAAAGCCCCTCGGCTCAGAGCTTCCAAGAGCGACTATCGCCAGCGCTGCCGCGCCAAGGGAGGGAATGAGAATGGACAACGACGGAGAGGTAGAGGTGCTCTGCCCACGGTGCAGGGTGCCCATGAACTACTACTCGAGGACAGAGAAGTCCAGCAGGTCCAGCGGAGGCGCTGAGATAAAGGTGACCAGGTTCTACAAGTGCCCAGTGTGCGGAAGGACTGTAATTGACGAAGAGCTCCTGCTAAGGGAGACGCCTGAAGGTATTGTGGTTACAGCCAGGAGAAACGGCCTTGAAAAGTTGGCAATTGTGAAAAAGGTCGTTAGACCCGCCTAACCTCAGGCCTTTTTGCCCCGTCCTTCCACGTGTTTTATCATGAGCTCTTAGGCGGCCGTCCTGAGTTAAAGCCGCTTAACGACCTCCTTCAGCTTATCGTCGCAGCTGTGAACGGTAACCGAGTTAGGCCTCGTCGTAGTTAACCTGCTCCTCTCAAGCTTGCTAAGCCTGTCGGCCACGCCTAGGGGGTAGGGAAGGGCGAGACCCGACCTTAACATCGGCCTCACGAGCTCCAGGGACTTCCTCACGTCAACCAGGTTGCCAGGGCTCACATATATCATGCCCCTGGAGGTCTCTATGGCCACGCCCAGGACGCCCTCATCAGAGGTTATGCAGAGGCCCAGGTCGCACTGCTCAAGCCTTCCGTAGAGCAACCTCTTAGCCACCCCAATGGACGGAACCCCCAGCGCCACCCCCACGTGGGAGGCTATGCCGAAACGCCTTGGGTGCGCTATACCGTGGCCGTCAACCAGGGTAAGCCCTACCCTATACCTAGTCATCAAGGCAATCGCGGCAGGCGCCATCAGCTGCATCTCCCTGAAGGCCAGAAGCCCGGGCACGTAGGGCACGCAGACGGGCCCCCTGGACTCGTAACACGCTAACGGCTCGCCTTCAGGCGTGAAGGCCGCGGCGACGGCTACCCCGTAGGACTCCCGTGGGCCCCAGTAGGACGCGTCGAGCGCCATGATAGCCCTGCTCAGGACGTCGTCGCCAGGCCACCTCAGGGTTACCTTAAGCCTCAGGGCGTTCTGGGCCCTGACGGCCCTCTCGTACGAGAACGCCTCCCTTACGCCCCTGCAGACCTCAGGGGGAGCCCCTGTCCTCAACAACCCTCAGCCTTAGGCTCCTCTCCTTAGCCTCGCCGGCGACGCTTATGGTGAGGACGTCTATGCCGTCGCCAGTCGAGGCGTCGCGCTCCATCGAGACCCTTAAAGCGCTCACGGCCAGCTCCTCGGCCTCCGCCAGGCTCATGTCGTCCCTGTACTGGCTCTCCAGCAGCCCTAACGCTGTCGTGGCGCCTGAGCCAACAGCCATGTACTTGTCCTCCGACACGGAGCCCAGCGAGTCGAGGGTGAACACCTTAGGCTGGCCGTCCCTGTCAATGCCTCCTACCACTGCCTCTATCAGGAAGGGCAGCACCTTGTAGGAGTAAAGTATTGACGAGAGGAGCTTAGCTATCGAGTAGAGGCTCATAGGCCTCTCGCTGGTCAGCTCGTAGTACTTGCTCTCAGCGCTTAGGAACCTCACTATGGCGCCTACGTCAGCGTAGAGGCCGCTCATCGCTATGCCGACCCTGTTGTTCAGGAGGAAGACCTTCTTGGCGTTCCTGCTCATGACGAAGGACCCGTAGGCCATCCTCTTATCTGTAGCTAGCACTACGCCGTCCTTGGCCCTTAAGCCGACGGCCGTCCCCTGCTCTATCTGGTAGGCCACTGGTGCCACCTTGTAGTTGGAGCCGCGCAGGGAATTTAAGTGACAGTTGGTCAGATCTGTTGACATAGAACTTGGCTTTCCTTGAGCTTGAAGCCGCAAAAACGTAAACTATATAATTTTAACAAACCTTATAACTTCATAACCATAAGACAGCCCTGGTGGTGCCCTCTTGAGGACCAAGAGGGCCCTGGCCCTCGTCCTTATCATCATTGTCTTGGCATCGCTGCTCGCCGGGCTGTTCTACCTGACGCCTGGCCTGCTCTACTGGAGGGATGTAATAATAAGGGCTTACGCTGTAGGAAGCCACCACACGCTGGTCTGGCTCACCAACGCCTCCTTCTCCGTGTGGGCCTGGGCGCCGACCCCCAACGGAACTATGTTCATACCTATCTACAACGGGACAGGGCTCCAGGCGGTGATAGGCCCGGGCAGGCTGGTCAGGTGGGCCGATGACTGGGTGCACGCATACGGCGATGCCGCCGTAAGCGCCTTTGAGCCATCGATAATAATATGGGTCTCATACTCTATACCTCTGCCCAACGGCAGCGTCGAGCTCGTGGCTCAGCCCTTCTACAGGCCCCTTAACCTCAGCTTCCCGCTGAGCGGCATTTGGGGCGTGGTAGTAAACGCTGTGATGGGCCGCCCCTTCAGGACCATCCTGAACGCCAGCGGAGCGGCCGCAAAGGGCTCAGGTGATGCGTTGACATTCTCACCCCCATTCTACGTGGTACCTCACGTCATTGCTTGGTACTCTAACGACAAGGACATGGCGCCCATAAGCCTCGCCGTGGCCTTAGCGCAGCCCAGTCCTCTCATCACTTCTTTTAATGAAGGCTTAGCAGCTGTGAATATAGTACCAATAGGATTCCCTGCCACCGTGGACTCCGTCACGTTGTCTGGCAGCGAGTTCGAGGCCGCCCTAAGGGACGCTGAGTCGGGAAATCTATTACAGGCCGTCAGGATGCTTTCCCCGGTAATGGGGCCTGCGCTTAACTACACGATCCTCATAAGCAACACCGCGGCGGCCGTCAGCATCCCACCGGGTCATGAAGGCATAGCCCAGCTCTACATAGTTGGCCAGGGCGCGCTGGTCAACTGGACTGAGCAGAGCGCTTCCGGCAGGCCAGTAACCTGGTACCTCAGCCTCCAGCCGACGGAGGCTAAGCTCGCGAAGGTCATGCACTACACGACTATTGCGACCTATGACTGGGAGGGCTACGACCCATGCATTAACCTGAGCGAGTGGGCCCGTGAGCAACAGGTCCTCATGCAGAACTCAAGCTACTTCTTCAAGGCTGGCATGAACTCCACGTGCCCTCTCCCCAAAACGCCAGCGCCCGTCATATGGCAGGACTACGCCACTAACCTGACGCATTACGCTACGGTGAAGCCTGGCGATAACTTCATAGAGCTCTCTTATGAGCTCTCACACAGCGTTAACGGGACCATCATAAACACCTTGGGCGCGGGCGTCGACCTCGGCTCGGCAATAGCGTCAGTGATGGAGGGCAAGGATTTCGGCCAGCCGGGGGCAACCGCCTTCGCGGATCTAATAGCGGGGGTCCTCGATCCCTTCCAATACTGGGTATATAACGAAATTACGGCGTTCAACGACCTGCCGCGTGGCTATTACGTTAACGTATACTTCAATGACCTGACCCCCGTGTACTATAACGCCAGCGGCTACGGCTTCACCCTGCCCGGGAAGCTGGTGCTCATAAACGTGACATCATCGCATGAAGGTTAAGGGAGGACATAGGTCAAGGTACTTTTGAGCATCTAATTGAAAAACCCTTCGTGGTGGAACCTCCACAGCCTTGGCCTGCAGAAGGGCAGGCTGTCAAGAGGAAGGCCGGCCCAAGGACCTGGCACGAAATCGTTCAGCCAGTAATACTCCCCCTGCCCTGCTAAGGCCTACTAAAGTCTAACAGCAGAAGACGGAGGATGGACGCTGTGACAGGGATAGTTGATGTAATTAAGAAGGCCTTCTCCTGGGGCCTTGAGAAGGCCGAGACGGAGGGCTTGCCTGACCAGTCCGAGGGCATAAATTACGATGATATAGTGGCTCAGCTCAACATAGCGAAGTCGGAGGTCGAGAGGATAAAGCTCAAGATGTCAGCAGAGATGAGCGAGTACTACGAGAGGCTCGTAAAGGCTCTGAAGGCCAAGGACGAGGAGAGCGCCACGTTTAACGCCTCAGAGCTCGCAATAAAGAAGAAGGTTTACAAGATCGTCGCAGCCTATGAGAAGCTCCTGGGGGCCGCCATCGAGAGGATAGCGGACGCCAGGAACATAGAGGTCCTCGTCAAGACCCTGGCGCCGCTCCAGTACGTCATGGAGACGGCCAACAACTACTTGTCAGGCCTCGCGCCTGACGTGACGGCTTCCCTGGCCTCAGTGATAGAGTCCACGGAGGGCGTCATAAGGAAGGTCGGCCTGCTCAGCTCAGTGCTGCCTGAGGGCAAGAGCGTGGCCCTCTACAGCCCGGATGTCAAGGAGCTCATAACTGAGGCCATGAAGGAGGCTGCTGAGGAGGCCGAGAAGGCAGCCCCGAAGGTGCCGCCAGCCTATGACCCTGAGGCGCTCGAGAGGAGGCTGCTTGACTACATAAGGACCTCAAAGGGCGTCATAAGCATAAGGCAGGCCGCGACATCCCTCGGCGTGGCCCCAGAGGTGGTGAGGGAGCTGCTGGCCAGGCTTGAGGCTAAGGGGGCCATAAAGGTAGAGCCCGCGTCATCGGCCTCAACTGCTTAAGGCCTCTCCCCCTTTATTTCGCTATATTTAACGTCATAGAGGTGAAGACGCTTGTCAGGGAGCCCTGTGCAGATGCTAGAGAGCCTTGCCAGAAAGAAGATAGAGGAAGGGCTTCAGGCAGAGAAGAACAAGGACTACGCCACGGCCGCGGACAAGTACAAGAGGGCGCTGGAGGCCCTTGATGACATTATCAGGAACTACCCAGATCACCCGCTCATAGGCCTTTACAGGCGGATGTATAATGACGTAAAGTCCAGGCTCAAGTACGTTGAGGTCAAGGGGGCTCAGGCCGTATCCTTGGGAGATGACGTGGTAAAAGTTGACATAAAGGGGGAGGCCGAACAGGGGCCTGACGAGCTGCCTGAGTTTGTGCTCAAGGAGAAGCCGAAGGTCACGTTCAACGACATAGCTGGGCTTGAGGAAGCTAAGAGGGCCATAAAGGAGGCGATAATCTACCCTATAACTGAGCCTGAGCTCTTCCCCCTCGGCTGGCCGAGGGGGATCCTCCTTTATGGCCCCCCAGGCACTGGCAAGACCATGTTGGCCGCGGCCGTGGCCAACGAGGTGTCAGGGGAGTTCCTTTACGCTGACGCGGCCAGCATCATGAGCAAGTGGCTAGGGGAGGGCGAGAAGAACGTTAAGAGGCTGTTCGAGTACTCCAGGTCAAGGGCCAGGTCAGGGACCCCTGTGATAATATTCATAGACGAGGTTGACGCCCTCTTCGGCGTCCACTCTAACGAGGTAGGCGGCGAGGTCAGGGTAAGGAACCAGTTCCTTAAGGAGATGGACGGGCTTCAGGACAAGAACGAGAGGCTCCACGTGTACGTTATAGCGGCCACTAACAAGCCCTGGGCCCTTGACGAGCCTTTCATCAGGAGGTTCCAGAAGAGGATTTACGTGCCCCTGCCTGACCTAGAGGCCAGGAGGCAGCTCCTGCAGATGCTTATCTCGAGGCTGCCGAGCGGGGCGAAAGTGGACCTGGACGAGCTGGCCAGGAGACTTGAGGGCTACAGCGGCAGCGACATAAAGGACCTAGTCCAGGACGCCTATATGAGGGTCGTTAGGGAGCACTTCGAGCAGAAGGGTGGCCTGAGGCCGGTAACCATGGAGGACTTCGAGTACGCCCTGAGCCGCAGGAAGCCAAGCGTTGACGAGAGGATGCTCAGGGCCTATGAGGAGTGGAGCGAGAAGTTCAAGGCCGTTTAGGCCTGCGGGCTACAATCCCTAGGGCCTCCTTAACGTACCTTATTTCATCGAAGCCCACTTCCCTAAGCCTTCTCGCTACGTCGGCCCAGAGGCTCCTACCCCTGGCCCTGCCCGGCTCGCCAGTGTAGTGGAAGAGCCTGCCGCCCGGCCTCAGCAGCCTGAAGAGCTCCGCGTAGAACTCCCTGCCGTACAGGGGCCCCGTCGATGACGTGAACCTCGGCGGGTCATGAACTACATAGTCGAAGGGCCCCGAAAGCTCCTTGACGACCATAACGGCGTCGCCTAACAGGATCGTCACCTTATCTGAGGCCAGATGACGGCTCCAGGGGTTCCTCTCGGCCACCCAGAGAACGTTCTCGTCGACCTCTATTGAAGTCACGTGGGCAGCGCCCGCCTCCAGGGCGGCGGCTGTCGTATAGCCTAGACCGGTGCCAACCTCGAGGACCTCGGACCCTGGCCTTATTGAGAGGGCCCTGACCTTAGACCTGGCGTCCTCAATTGGCGTTGTTCCCTCCACCCTGTGCATGTGTATGCCGTTGATTTCGAGTGTTGGAGCGCGGCTTCCCTCCACGGGCACTAGCTTGTAGTAAGCGAAGGGCGTCCTCACCTCGACTTCATAGGCCGCTGACCGCTCGACCGCCAGATACGATCTCCTACGCGTGTGCCTCTGAAGGACCTCCGCCTCAACGCTATAGGCCCTACCCCCCAGCTCGACAACTACCTCGTGACCCCTCTTGGCTACCCTGACGGAGTCCTTACCCGCATTAACCGTGACCACGCTCCCTGGCGACGCGTTAAGTAAGGCCTCTGACTCCCAGGGGGCTAGTACTACACACTCGCAGGCCGAGAAGCCGAAGACCTGGAGGGCCATCAGAGCAGCTCCTCTAGGCTCCTCTCTACCTCCTCCGCCCTTCTGGCCTCTCCCTTGACAAGTGCCTCCCACTCGCTGATCACGTCTATGTCGCCTCCCCTGCTCTTCTCCTTACATATGTCAACCTTGACTATGGCGGGGAGCTTGACCATGCTCCCTATTACGACAGCTTCGCCTGGGTTCAGGCTCGGCAGGAGGGCCGCCAGGTCCTCGCTAAGCTCCTCGCTAGCCTCCTGGACGTACCTAATGTCCTGGGGTTCAACGATCCTGAGTATGATCTTGTTGTTGGTCTGACTTAGGACGTCAGGGTCGACGTTCCTGGGCCTCTGGCTCACTATAACGAGCCCTACCCCGAACTTCCTGCCCTCCCTTGCAACCCTTGAGGCCCAGTACTTAGTCAATTTGTGGTCCCTTGCCGGTATCAGGATGTGGGCCTCCTCGATGACAACGATTATGGGGGGCAGGCGGCCGACCCCCGACTCCTCCCTCCTCTTCAGCTTCTTCCTCTCGCTCAGTATCCTCCTTAAGTAGTGGCTCACTATGGCGTCGGCTGCCTCCTCATCGACCCCGCTTAGGTCGAACACGTTGAGCCTGCCCGGCACCACTACCTTGGTCAGGTCAAGTGGGACGCCGTGGTCAAGTACATCAGCGTACTTGTCCTTTACGTCCATGAGCCTGTTGAGGGCTCCCCTGCCTCCCTCCTCATCAACAGCGCCTTTCTCTATGAGCTTCTCGAGCGTATCTATCAGGGCGTCGACTAGCGTGTAATCCGCTGTGAACTTGATCTTTCCCTCCGAGTACCCCTCATGGACAAGTGCCCACGCCTGGCGGATCGCCCTTTCCTGTCTCACGGCGCTCTCGGGGACCTTGGCCAGCTCCATCAGCTCCTCAAGGGCCATGTTTACGGGGTTCATGGCAGGCCTAAGCACGTTAACCAGCTGACCGCCAAGTTCAATGTTTGAGTACTCCCCATGCATGTCGAATATGACTACTGTGCCCCTTAACCTCTGAACGATCTCACGGGCTAGGACGCAGACCGTGTTGCTCTTGCCGCCGCCTGTGACTGCGAGTATCGCCAGGTGCCTCATCAGCCTGTTGACATTTATGTTGTACCTGACCTCCTCGTTGTTGATAAGGCTCCCTAGCTCTATCCACCCCCTGCTCTCGTTTGAGCCAAACACGCTCTTCAAGAGGTCTGTTGACGCCGAGTAAACAATGGTGCCTGGCCTTGGAGGGACCTTGGGAAGAACTACAAGGCCCTTCACCAGGTGGTCCTGGTAGCTGAGCCACCTTATGGAGCCCCTTACGTAGCTTGGGGACACCAGCGGGTTCTCGTTCAGGGTCCTGACCAGGGCGTCCACAGAGTCGGGGCTCGTGACGTCCTCTGAAAGGAGCCTGTTACCTGCCGTCACGGTCTCTATCATACCGAAGACGCAGCCCGCGGGGGTCTCAGCAACGACGTAAGTGCCTGCCTGAGGGACCTCGCGATCCCCCTTGAAGAGAACCTGACTCGACCTGGGCGTGCTCTCTCCTACTATCCAGCCCAGCTCCCTTTCGCCCTTGCACGGGGACATCATAACTCACACCCTAAGCACAGACCTGCTCTCGGGCACCAGGTCGGCCCCCAGGGCCCTCAGAACGCCGTCCATCTCAGGCTCTGATATCCTTGCGTTGCTGTCAGCTATCATCAGCGCCAGGGGGTAGCCCTCACCAGATAAGGGTAACGTGGCTAGCCTGGAGAGAAGGGAGCCCGCCAGCTTGACCTCGTCAGCGGACTCCACGAGGTCCTTCCTGTAAAGGGCCTCCACCTTAAAGATGAAGCCGCCCCTCCTCAGCCTGACGAAAGTGCTCAGGACAGCGACCTTGCCCTGGTAGAAATCGCTGACGCCGTTGACAGCGGGGTACAGCCTTGGGCCTCCGGTCTTCTTAAGGCCGAAGTACTCGTTCACGTTCCTAAACAGTCTGGCCGTGAAGCCTGGCTCTATGTCACCCCTGGACCTCAAGATGTCCTCGATTATGTGTATGTCCGGGAGCGTTGAGTTGCAGAACGACGTTGACCTGCTGGTCTTGACTACGAAGACCGGCGTCGAACCCTGGGCCCAGATGCGCTCTATTGTCCTCTTGATGACCATTAGCCTCTCCAGGCTCTCTAGCGCGAGTATCCATGAGTTCTTCAGCCCGTCCTCCCTGGCCTCGCGGGCCACCTCATCAAGGCGGCCCTCATAGGCCAGCCTGAGGAGCAGGCTCGCTGAGAAGGGCCTGAGCCTGGAGTCCTCTATAGCCTTGGCTACGCACTCAGGGTCAGACGACTCGCACGCGGTTCCCGTAAGCCTTTCAGCTATGTCCTTGTTCTTAGTTAGCACCCTGCCCACGAACTCCAGCGCTTCATCCCATGTGACCCTCGCGCCGACGCTTCCCCACCTTATTGGCGGCCTTCCGTCAAAGAGCGCTATGCCGTTCGTGGGCGCCACGTCCCCTGCGGCCTCGGCCTCGAGGATCTCCCTGTAGAGGCTGAGCCTCTTTGACGCCTTGAAGTCCTGAGGAAGGATTAGCCCTACGAAGCCCTTAGGGCTCGTGGCCTGAGGGACCCCTCCCCCTCCGAACCTGGCCCCCCAGGCCTTAACAGCTACCATAGTGTACGTCCTCAGCCGCCTTACGTTAAGGCCTCCGTCCTCAGCCGAGTACTGCGAAACGACGCCTTCGGCTGCCTCAAGGCGGTGCCAGGAGAGATCACACCTCCCCTCGGCCTTCGTGTCGTCTAGGATCCTCCTTATGAGGTCACGAGACTCCAGCGCATAGGGGACTAAGCTCAAGCCGCCTCACCCTCCTCACAGCTGACCTTCGACAGCCCCCTCTGGTCCTTCTCCACCGTGCAGACCTTGTCAACCTTGTCAACGACCTCCGTGTGGTGCGTGATCATTATCAGCTGCGGCACGCCGCCCTCCTCGGTCACCCTGCCTATTATGTCCACCAGGGCCCTCCTCCTGGCGTCGTCAAGCATGTCGGTAGGCTCGTCAAGCAGGAGGAACCCTACCTTTGACTGCATGATCCTGTTCAGGGCCAGGACGTAGGCCAAGGAGAGCACTATCTGCTCCCCTCCGCTGAGCGTTGAGACGGGCCTCTCGACGCCCTGCCTGTCCACGACCCTGAAGTAGAAAGCGTCCTCAGACTCCCGCACCTCCACCCTGGCGTAATCAAGTCCAAATAGCCTGAACACGTCATTCATCTCGTTCTCAAGGCTTATGAGGGCCCTCCTGTAAAGGGCCTTCTCAAGCCTCTCCACGACGGCCATAGCGCCAAGCGCGGCGTCAAGCTCGTCCAGCGCCCTGCTGAGGGCCTCCTCGTCTTCGCCGGCCCTCTCGGCGTCAGCCTTTGCCTGCTCAATCCTCGACCTGAGAGCCGCGACCTCCTTCAGCGCTTGGTCCCTCTGCGTCCTTATGCCTTCCTGCCTGCGCCTCAGCTCGTCGCACTCCCTGGCCTTAGGCTCAAGCGCACTTACCTGAGACCTTAACGCCTCTACCCTGCGCCTCAGCTCGTCGACCCTGGTCCCAGCCTCTGAGACCTGTGACCTAAGCGAAAGCGCGGTGCCCTCAAGGACCCTTGCCCTGGCAGCGGCCTCCACTGCCGTCTTGACCTTGGCGAGGGCCTCTGCTAGGTCCTTAGCTGAAGCCCTGTTGATCAGCTCACGCTCTACCTGGGCCCTCCTGGCCTTACTGGCCTCAAGCTCCCCTTCGACGCGCTTTAGCTCATCTATTACCCCCTGGGCAGCCTCGGGCGACCTGAGCCCGCTCGCCTCAAGCCTGGCTAAGGCCGCAAGGTATGAGGCGTTGGCCTGCTCAAGCTCCTTCAGCCTACGCTCAACCTCCTCAGCCTCCCTGTTGAGCGCCTCAACGGACCTCTTGAGCTCAGGTAGCCTTGAGCTCAGCGCAGAGAGGCCCTGCAGTGATGACATTATTTGGGACGCCGTAGATATCGCTGCCCTGGCCCTGCTGACCCTGGACTCAATGTCTTCAAGCCTCCTGAAGAGGTCCTCTGCCTGCGACCTCGCGGCCTCAGCGCTGGCCCTCAGCCTGGACGCCTCCTCTGAGTAGTGAAGCGCTAACGACTCAGCCCTCTCCTGCGACAGAGGCGACCCACACACAGGGCACCTGGCCTCCCTCCCGCCCCTCCTCAGAAGCCTGACGACCTCGTCGAGCTCCCTGAGCCTGGCCTCCTGCGCCTCTGCCTGGGCCCTCAGCTCCTGGGCCCTGGCCCTGACCTCCGTCAGCTCGCTTTCAAGCCCCCTGAGCTTCTCCTCTAGGCACCTAATGTCGCAATCCTGGCCTACCCCTACCGCGGCCCTTGCCTCCTGCTCCGCCTGCTCTATGGACTTCGAGAGGAGCTCCGCCTGGGCCAGCTGACCCTCTATGACCTTAAGCTCGTCAGAGGCCTTCCGCCTGGCTTCCCTCAGCTCCTCAAGCCTTGACCTCAGCGCCTCATACTCCTCGTGAACCCCTCTGTTAGCATTGAGCTCCAGGTATGCGTCGGCGATGGGCTTCAGTTCCCTTGCCCTCTCGCTCAGCAATGAAATCCTGTTATCAAGCGAGGTGAGCTCGTCAACTAACGGCGCCAGCGAGGCAAGGGGGACCAGGGGCTGAAGTGACGCCAGCTGCTGCATAACGTCATTAAGTTCGCCCTGTAGCCTGGACAGCCTCGCCTGCTCCTCACCAAGCGACCTCTCGCCCTCTCTCAGCTGCTGCCTCAACGCCTCAAGCACCGATGAGGCCTTGCACGCCTCGTCAGAGGCCCTCGTCACCTTGTCGAGCTCTGCTGTCAACGAGGAAAGCCTCTCCTCAGCCTCCTTGAGCTTGGCCTCAAGGTCGTGGTACTCCTGCAGCTTGGCCCTCTTGACCTCCCTTGCGGCCTGTATGGCCTTAAGCACCTCAGCCCTTCTCCTAGGGCCCACGTCAAAGGCCATGATGAGGCTTCCGTCGCTCCTCTGGACCCTTATCGTGTGGGACCTCACCGCCTCGAGGGCCTTCTCGAGCTGAGGGATCCCGATAGCGCTCTCAACGAGCTCCTTGAGCCTCTTGCCCTCATCCGAGGAAAGTATAGAGGCTATCTCGGCCAGGCCGCCCTGCCTTATTATCACCGCGGAGCCTATGAAGCTCTTGTAATCAGTTACCCCGTGAAGCCCGAGGAGCTTAGCCATCTCCTCCCTGTAGGTCGTTGCCGTGGTCGCTACTACCTTGCCGTTAACGGTCAGCCTGTAAGCTGTTGTAGCAGTGCTCCCGCGCCTCTCTATGAAGACCCTTGCGGTGGCCTTTGAGCCAGTGGCGGGGTCCTCGAGCTCAAGAATAACCTCGGCCCTCTGCTTGCCAAGCTGTATCAGGTCTGACGCCTTTCCTCTCCAGCCTGACCCGGTCAGCGCATAATATATGGCCTCAAAGACGCTGGTCTTCCCGGCCCCGTTCTCGCCGACTAAGGCCAGGCTGCCAAGCGGAAGCCTAAGCTTAGTGCTCTCATGGCTGAGGAAGTTACGCATCTCCACGGACCTTATGATGTAGGTCACTGGGCCGCCAGCCTCCTAAGCGACTCCAATGACTTAGGCCAGGAGGCCAGCCTTTCGAGCGCCTTCTCAATGGCCTCCTCATTCCCCTCCGAGGCGGCGACTATAAGGTCAAGTATCGCCTTAGACGTGAGTTCATCGAGCCCAACCTCAGCCTTAATCACGTCGAGAGGGTCAAGGGGCTCAGGGCCGCGCTCCGGCAGGGCCTTGGCCCCCGCCTTCTCATCGCTCACCCTCGTTATGTGCGGTATTATTATCAGGCCCCTCTCGCCGGAGACCCTTGAGGCGGAGAGCTCAACCACGCTTGAGGGCACCTTGACCCCAACCTTAAGCCTGAGGTGAACGAGCGGCTCCTTCTCGTTAGGGGCCCTCGCGACCTTGCCTACAGCTGCCCTGATCACCCTGTCAACGTCCTTTGGGTCCCTGACCTCGGCGTCAAGCACCACGTGCCTCCTCACGGCGATGCTTACCTCTTGGACTACCGGCTCGTCACCGCTCAGGTCCACTATGAGCGGGCCTCTCTTGTGGTCCCTCTCCGCCTCGGAGACGTCAAGGGGGTAGAGGGAGCCCGTGTAAGCGTACCACAGGTCTGGCCTGCCAGGGGGCACAACACACCTGACGCACCTGTCATGTACGTGGCCTAGCGCTACGTAACGCGCCTTAGGCAGCTCCGTCAGAGAGGCTATGGCGTCATACGTGAACACTGGGTCAAGAGAGAAGTGTCCCGTGAAGATCACGCTGAGGCCCAGCGACCTGAGCTCCTCAGCTCTCCTCTCATAACAGGGCGCTAACGCCCTAAAGATGTCCCTACGCTCGTTAACGCTGACCTTGAAGAAGGGGTAGACCATGAAGGCAAGCTTGCCATCAATTATCGTCATCCTCTCTATTGCCTTCAGGCACTCGGCCGCAGAGGTAAGCTTGAGGCCTGGAGGGGGCTGAGGCGCGTGGAAGCCCTCCAGGGCCTCGGCTAAAACGTCAAGGGGTGAAGGCTCTCTTCTGCCCGGGGTATCGTGCTCCCCCCTCGCAGCTATGACCTTGACGCCTCTTGACGTTAACTCCCTCAGCTTCCTCAGCGCGAAGGCCAAGGTGGCGTTATCTGGGTGCGGAGAGTCGAACAGGTCGCCGGCTATCACAAGAGCTCTGACCCTGTCCTTGACTATCTCCTCGATGGACTCCTCAAAGGCCTGGAATATGTCATCATAGAAGGCCCTCTCGCCGTACTTCCTGGCGCCTAAGTGAACGTCGGCCATGTGCGCTATTAACGCGTCAGTCCCCAGGGGCCGCTCCCAAGGCCCTCTTTACTAGGGGTAATACCTAAAATCCTGAACCCCGCCCAGGGCGATGGGCCTTCACGTGATTAATGAGGACATGACTGGGTGACGGGGTTGGGAAGGCTTGTTGACAGGGCCTTGGAGTGTGGCGGGCTCCTCCAGGTAGCCCTCGACTTCACGACGCTGGAGGAGGCGCTCAGGGTAGCTTCACTGCTTCCCGCTAGCAGGTCCCTGATCATGGAGGCCGGCACGCCCCTCATCAAGTCCGAGGGCCTGAAGAGCGTGAGGCTGCTGAGGGCGCTGCCTGGGCATCACCTAGTCATGGCTGACACGAAGACTATGGACGTTGGCGGGCTTGAGGCCCAGATGGCCTTCAGGGCCGGAGCTGACGCCATGAGCGTGCTCCTCGCCGCAAGCGAGGAAACCGTCAAGGAGGCGGCCAGGGCCGCTGAGGACGTTGGGGCTGACGTGTACGCTGACTCCATGGGCTTCCAGGACCTGGCCTCTTGGGTTGATAAGGCTAGGCGAAGCGGGGCTGATGTCTTCCTGATACACATAGGGATAGACGTTCAGAGGGCGCTCGGGATAACGGCGGCTCAGGCGCTTGACCTAGTAAGGAAGGCCAAGGAGCTGTTCAGGGGACCCGTTGCCGTGGCAGGCGGCATAAAGCCTGAGGACGTTAGGCTTGTAGCCGGCGCTGGCGCCGACATAGTTATCATAGGCTCTGCCATAACCAAGTCGCAGGACCCCAGGTCGTCAACTTTAAGGGCCCTCGAGGGACTGGGGAGCAGGTGCCAGTGATGGACGAGGTCGCCAAGAGGTTCAGGCTCGCAGTAAAGAAGTACAACATGTACAGGGCCCCTGAGGCGGTGGCCCGAATAGCTACTAGGAAGGGGAACACGTTCTACGTGGTCTTCGACGGCACCTATTGCGAGACCTGCGGCCTTTACGACTGGATAGACGACCTTAAGTACGTCCTCGAGGAGACAGGCCTGAGGGCTGAGATAGTTAAGCTTCACGAGCCCGAGGGGCCAACAGGGTCCAGGAGAATTGCGGCGTTCAGAGTAGTCGAGGGTGAAAGCCAACATAAATATTAAATCCTCCTTAAGCAAAAATCCGTTGGTGTAAGTGGCCAACATTGTACACGACATACACTAGAAAGGGTGGGCTCCTTAAGGGAGCACTCTTAGCTATAGGCATAGCTGTTGCCGTTCTAGTTATCACGATCTTCATGGTTAAGCCCTTTAACACCTTAGGCGTCAAGCGTGCGCAGCAAAGCGTGACCAACGTCACTGTGAGCCTGAACCCCATGGCCTCCTACATCGCTAACTTCACAGTACCTCCCAACTACACGGCGCCAAAGCTTGTAGTGCAGCTCACGTCGTCAGGACCCGTAGCACTATACGTTCTAAGTACCTCAGACCTTGGGATGCTTGAAAAGACTGGAGGCGCCCCGACCCTCCTCTACTACCCCAACGCGACCAACGTGAAGGCCTCCGCCAGCCTGCCTGGCCCTGGCGAGTACTCAATAGTTATAATAAACAGGGCGCCCCTGGCCAGCGTCAACGTTAGGCTTGAGGCCAACATAACCGAGACCACGTCTAGCTAGGCTTGAGCCTCCACCTGAGCGTGCCCTCTGACAGGTCAGGCTCGAGAACCCCCTCGTCGCGGAGACACCTTATCAGGCCCTTTATCGATGCTCCTATCAACATAGAGTTCTCAGGGGTACACGAGGCCTTGAGGCCCTGGCAGACCGCCCTCAGGACTTCATCAACGCTTAAGGGGCTCCTCAGTAACCCCCTCACGCCATCAATGAACTCCTGGACCCTTCGCTCATTGATATCGATTAGAGGGCCCGCCTCGCCACCTTTAACTATCGGGCCGTGGCCCGGCACCACGTACTCGTACTTGCCCAGGAGCGACCCCAGCTTCTTGAGGGTCTCGAGCGCCTTACAGGGCATCTTATGATATGGGACGCCGAACTTCTCCAGCACCTTATCACCGAAGAGGGCGTCGCCCACGTAAAGCACGCCGTCAGGCGTCGCGAAGCCCAGGTGGCCCTCCGTGTGGCCGGGCAGCCAGTGTACCTCAATTGGGCCGTAACGGTCAGTCCCTTCAGGCAAGGCCTGCGTGACCCTCGCGGGCACCGCCCTGTAGGGCAAGAGAGGGTCCACGGGGTTGAGGGGGTAGTCGAAGGTCATCAGGACCCTCAGCTCAGGCCTCTCGATCATGGGGGCGTCTAGGGAGCTGGCGACCACCTCAGCTGGGCTGAGGGCCGCCACTGCCTCCACGTGGTCACTGTGGTAGTGGGTCAGCAGGACTACGGCCTGGGACGCCCCAAGCTCCTTAAGGTCCTTCGTCAGCCTCCTGGACCTGTCCTCCCCTTGGCCAGGGTCAATTACGTAGACGGTGCCCTCCTGTATGAACAGAAGCGTAGCGGGTGACCCTCTCTCTACATATGTGTTACCCAAGAGCCTGTTAGTCGCCAACCCCTAGGCCCTGTGCTTGAGAAATCAGAACCCCACAACTTAAAAACGCTTTTACGATTAAAGGGCCCTAATCAGAAGCCCTCCTCCTCTCCTCCTTCCTCGCCCTCGCCAGAGGGCCTGTACCTCCTGCCCCCGCCGGGCCTCCTGCCGTAGGACCTCCTGAAGCCTCCCCTTCCCTGTCCTGGGGCCGTCTCGGCCTTGGGGGTGGTCTCAGGTATGTCCTCAGGCTTGGGGACCTCTGAGTCCTCTATCTTCTCAATAGATCCGCGGCTTCCAATGTTGAGCTGCACCTGGCCCCTGTAGACCGTTGTCCATGCGCCCTTCAGCTCCACGGCCTGGCCTTCCTCCAGCTTCCCGGCCTGTTTGCCCCAGGCGGTCAGCTTGACCCTGCCGGTCTCGTCACCTACTATGGCCTCGCTTATTGTCCTGTCTCCCCTCTGCGTGTGTATTGTCTTCGGGGGCTCTACACTTATAACACGGACCTTTATGTCGACGTTATCCTCTCCCCCGCGAAGGCTAGAGACCTTGCGGGGCTCCTCTCCTTCCGCCAACTCACACACTCCCTTCCTTCACGTGGCCCTGTCCTGCTGCACAGGATAGAGCCGCAGGGGCTTTGGCCGCTGGGGTTTTTAAGGAAGCATGCTGCGTAAAAGCGATTACGTGAGCCTATGTAGTCACAGGGCTTCCCATAAGTGAGCTGAGCGGGATCTTATACACCAGGCGCTTGGCCTCCGTTATGTGCCTAGTAGACCTAGGCGGTAGGAGCCTGCCGGTGAGGGCCGCTCTCAGGACCAGGTCCTTGGAGGGCGGTGGAGGGATGACGGCCAGCGTCCTGTGGTGGAGCCTAGCTAATGAAGAAGGCGCTACCACGCCCTGTAGCTCGTTTCCTCTGCGCTCAAAGGAAAGCAGGTCATAATAAGCCTGGTCACCGCCGCCGAGCCTTACGAGCAAGGCACCTCCAGGCCTCTCCTTAACCTCAAGGACCTCAGCCACCTGCCTCAGGTCAGCTAAGGCTTCAGGCCCGTACGCGTAGAGCCTGACCCACCCCCTCAGCTCAACAGCGTCGTAGTTCACTATCGCAACAGGGGCTAAGTAGGCCCCTAGCATCTTCAATGCCCTGAGCCTGTGCGCTCCGTCAAGGAGCACCATGTTGCTCGCTTCGACAACTAGAGGTTTAAGGAGTTGTCCCCTCCTCATTATTAGCTCTGCCAGCTCCTTGGCGTGCCCCTCTAAGTAAAGCTCGTGAGGCCTAAGCAGGGGTACCGGGACCTTCCTAATAACGATGCCACCATCGTGCGGGGCAAAGGCTCATCATCTCTCCCACGGCCTGCGACCGCGGCGGAGTTAAAACCCTTAGCAAATAGGCGATGGAGCTCTGAGGCCTAAAGTAATTAACCTGACCCCTGGACCCTTAGGGAATAAAGGCCGGAACACCGTCTGTCAGGCAGGGGGAACCGTGGCCGAACAGGCTCTGGTCAGGGACGTAATGAGGAGCCCTTTAGTCAAGGTGCTCCCGACGACACCCGTTAGCGAAGTCGCGAGGCTCATGGTAGATAATAACGTGGGCTCTGTAGTCATAGTTGACGAGCAGGATAACCTGTTAGGGATAGTCACCAAGACCGACATAGTGCGGGAGACAGTGGCAAGGGGGCTTCCGAGGAACGTACCTGTCGGCGAGATAATGACCAAGAATCCATACTACGTGACCGACGACGCTACTGTTCACGAGGCCGCTGAGATCATGGGAACCCACGGGATTGGTCACCTGCCAGTCCTATCGAGGGAGAACATGAAGCCCATCGGCATGATCTCCAAGCGTGACATAGTCAGGCTGGCGCCCCACCTGCTAGAGCTCGTCTACATGCTGAGGAGCCAGAGGGCCTAGCCCTCCTTGGCTAGCTGGGCAGACATGAGCTTGGCCTCCTCCACTATCCTCCTTATGTTCCTCCAGTGACCTCCCTCCCAGTAGACGTGGCCGCACCGCGTGCAGACGTAGAACTTAGAGTACTTTGCCAAGGCCCCAGGAGGTACCCTACCCCTCACAAGGTTCTTGTCAGTGACCTCCTTAAGGACGCCGTTACAGAGCGGGCACCTGCTCTTCGACGGGTCAACCCTGAGCTCTACGAGCCCCGCTGAGGCGAGCCTCGCTAGTGACTCAGTTACGCCTGACTCCGGAAGGAGGACGGCCCTCAGCCCTGCCTTAATCGCCCTCCTATAGAGGCCCTTGTCGCTGGTCACCATAATCCTCTTCGCGCGGGCCGCGATGCTGATTATCTGCGCGTCATTATAGGACGTAGAGTAAAGGGTGTCGTAGCCCAGCAGCCTCAGCCACTTGGCTAGGCTTCCCAGCATCGCGTCAACTATGAACTTATTTTGATCGTCCATTCCTTCCAACAGCTGCCTCACAACCCTAATATTCCGTTCTGTCAGGGCGAGAGCCCTTCAGCAGCCCACCGCAGGAACGAGGAGACCGCCTCCTCGAGGCCTGTGAACCTAAAGTCGCCCAGGTACTTGCTCGCGAACCTGTACTTTGTCTTCAACATCCTCCTAGCTATGAAGAGAGGGGACGAGGGCAGGGCGCCGAGAAGGGAGACGGCCCAGCCTATGCTTACCTTTCTGCACCTCCTCCTCTCCTGTCTGCATATCTCGAGGCCTACGTCGCTGAGGTCGGCGTCGTAGGGAGCGTTCACGTAGACCCACCTGCCGTCATGGAGGCCGGCGCCTGCATCAGCAAGGACCCTGGCCACGTCCCCCGTGAACACCAGGTTACGTGAGCCAGCCGAGAGGACCAGCCCTAGCCTCGCCGCCCTCAGGACCAGGGTCCACTGAGGCTGGTATGCCCATGGGCCGAAGAGAAATGAGGGCCTTACTATTGACCACTTGCCCCTTAGCCTCTCCCCGCTGGAGACCAGGAGCCTCTCCCCCATGGCCTTAGTTACCTCGTAGGGGCCCCTGTGAATGAATATCGAGGGGTCCAGGTGTCTGTCCTCCTCAACCACGGTGGACCCCCTCGGGACCCCCCTCATCTCGGCCGCCACGCCTATGGAGCTGACGTAGACCACCCGGGCCCCAACGTCAGCGGCCGCATCAATAACATCCCCTAGCAGCTTAACGTGCGCCTTCTCAAGGTCCTTCATTGACCCCCCAAGCTTGCCCGCCGCGTGGTAGTAGACGTCCCCTCCGAGCCTCCTTAGGAAGCCTGCGTCAAGCCTGTCAGCGATAACGACCTTTGCGCCGAGCCTCTCAAGCTCCCCGGAGATCCTGGGCCTTCTCCTTACGGAGCTAGGCCTCGCGGGCACTATCACCTCGCCTCTGCGGCTAAGCTCGGCCGCCAGGTTGACGCCAAGGAAGCCAACGCCTCCGACTATGACGTACCTTGACGCTGCCAAGGTCTTTAGCGCCTTCAGCCTCTCGAGATCCCTACTCTTTTAAAAAGCGCCTCAGGAGGCCCCTCGCCACTTAAGGCCTCGCCCCTAAGCTGGTTGAAAAGCTCAGCAACCCACCGTATCATCACATACTCAGGCCCAAAAGTCCTCCTCATCGCCTAGCTTAGTGAACGCTCAAGGGAGCGTTTAACTGCTTTCTTCACCCTGTCCACAAGGACCTCAACGCCTATCCCAGGCCTCTCGGGCGCCGTTATGGTGCCGTCCTTATTGAGCTCCCAGGGCGGCTCTACTATGTCGCTCTCGTAGTACCTCGAGCTGGCGCTTATGTCATTAGGGTACCTGACGCCGGGCAGCGTCGCGGCAGCCACCAGGTGCCCTCTCCCCACGCCTGTCTCAAGCATCCCGCCTATCCAGATGGGCCTCTTGGCCACGCCGTACCAGAAGTCGTGGATCCTCAGGGTCTCGCCGAGGCCTCCTACACGGGCGGGCTTTACGTTTATCACGAAGGCGGCGTCCAGCTGATAGGCCTTCCTGGCGTCGTCAACGTCAGTTATGCTCTCGTCCAGGCAGACAGGGGTCCTTATCATCTTTGCCAGGACAGCGTGGTCGACTAGGTCATGCCAGCCCAAGGGCTGCTCGATCATGAGGAGCGAGTACCTGTCCAGCGCCCTGAAGACCTCAGCGTCAGAGAGCTGGTACGCGGCGTTAGCGTCGACCTGGAGGGGCAGGTCAGGGCCGAACCCCTCCCTTAACGCCCTGACGGGCTCTACGTCGTAGCCTGGCCTGATCTTTATCTTGACCCTTCTGTAGCCCTGCTCCAGGTAGCCCCTGACCACCCTGATCAGCTCAGCCATGGATGGCTGGACGCCCACGCTCACGCCACTTAGTATGTTCCTGTTGACGCCGCCTATGTACCTCCAGAGCGGCCTGGACTCCAGCTTCGCCGCGAGGTCCCAGAGGGCCATCTCAATGCCTGCCTTGGCCATGTTGTGCCCCCTTATCCTTGAGAACACCTTAGGGAAGTCGGAGGGGCTGCTGACCTTAGCGAGGTCAGGTATAATGAAGTCCCTTATCACGTGCCAGGCGGTCTCGTTTGTCTCATAGCTGTACCAGGGCCCTGAGTCAGCCACTACCTCACCCCAGCCCTCCTCGCCTCCCTTTTCCTCAACCCTGACCAGGATTGCGGGCCTTTCGACAGTCCTTCCGAAGCTGGTCTCGAAGGGGCTGACCAGCCTGACCCAGACCTCGAGAATCTCTATCTTCCTCAGCTCCAAGGCCTGACGCCCTCCAGCAAATCGTTAAGCGGAAGTCTTAACAGAACTACGTAACCATGCCCCTCGGCGTCCCAGGTGAAGTCAGTAGCCGCGTAGCCCTGCCCCAGGTACGCCTCATAGGCGGCCCTTGTCCTAGCCCTCCACTCTAACGCGAGCTGCCGCGAGGTCTTGACTATTGATGATATAGCGTAGGGAAGCCCGACGAGAACTATGTCAGGGGTCTTCGAGAGGTCGAGTTCTGAGGGCCTTTCAGACCCCCTGGGCCCCTCAGGCCTCAGGGCCACGTGAGCGCCGAGTCTCATCAGCTCCTCGACGCTAGGAACCTTGAACCTGCCGGAGGTCTTCAAGGCCACGTTCCTGCTGTCAAGGTGCCACTCGGCTATGGCCCTGTCAGCCTCAAGCCCTGCGTTTATGGAGTCCCTTATCTCGCCGTAGTACCCCTTGACGTACTTCCTGAACACCGCCCCCAGCCTGTTGAGGTTGAAGTTAGCGTTAAGGCTCTGGAGGGGGTCAAAGGTCCACTTGATGAGCCTGACCCCGCTGGCCAGGACCTCGCGGCGCTGAGCCATCTTAAGCTCAAAGCCCACGCCCCTGTACTTGCTCCCCTCCACGACGCCCGTCATGTGGCTGTAGAAGTAGGGGCCCTCGGGGGCCAGGACGAACCACCCAGCCGAGAAGCCTATGAGCCTGTCGCCCTCGAAGGCGCCTAGGACAAGGCCTCCGTTCTCAACGAGGGCCTTCAACATGTGGGCAGGGACGGCTTCGCATGAGGAGGGGTCCATGCCCCAGGCCGAGAGCTGGACCTGCACAGCCTGCCTCAGCTCCTCGGGCCTCGTTAACTTCTCTACCCTCAGCATGCCCACCCTGAATTAGTATCCTAGGATTAAAATTCAGCGAGGACATGCCGTAAGGAGAGGGCCCTTGAAGTACGTTAGGCTGGGGAAGTCGGGACCTAAGGTAAGCGCCGTCGGCATAGGCATGTGGGAGATAGGGTCAAGGCTCTGGGGAGGGAGCGTTGAGGTCGCCAGGGGCATAGTGACGCGGGCCGCTGAGCTTGGCGTGAACCTCTTCGACACCGCCGAGGTCTATGGAGGCGGGAGGAGCGAGCGCGCCCTCGGCGAGGCAGTCAGGGAGGCCGGGCTCAGGGACCAGGTAGTGGTAGCGAGCAAGGTAGCTGGCTTCAGGCCCTCGGCCTACTTCATCATCAAGGGAGCTGAGGGCATAAAGAGGAGGCTCGGCTTCGCGCCCGCGCTGCTCCAGCTACACTGGCCGCCGCCGACGTGGATCCCCCTCTGCGCTCCGCTGCGCGGGCTTGAGAAGGCCGTCAAGGCGGGCCTGGCGGAGTACGTGGGCCTCTCGAACTTCTCAGGCGCTCTCCTGGAGGAGGCCCTCCACTGCTTCAGCTCAGTGGAGCCCTTGAGCGACCAGGTAGAGTACAACCTGGCCTACAGGACCACGGAGCTTGACGTCTTTAAGGTGACAAAAGCTAACGGGCTGGGCGTAATAGCGTATTCGCCTCTTGCCAAGGGCGCTCTGGCAGGGTCCCCTGGCCGAAGGTCCGTGCAGACAGGTGATAGGCACTTCAGGGCGGCCTCAGGCGACGCTAACTTGCTCAGCGCCGTTAAGGAGATAGCTGACCGTCACAAGGCCACCATGGCCCAGGTGGCGCTGGCGTGGATCGTAGCCAAGGGGGCGGTGCCTATACCTGGCACCACGAAGCCTGAGAGGGTCACTGAGCTCGCCTCCGCGGCAGAGCTAGCGCTAGGCGACGAGGAGGTGGCAAGGCTTGACAAGGCCAGCGAGAAGTACCTAACGCTTTGGGGCAAGGGGTATTCCAACATGAGCTCCATCAGGTATGTGCCCTGCGCGCTTCAGTACCTAGGCATCAAGGCCCTAGGCGGAGTGTAGAGGAGTCTTATAGAAATCACTTACGTTGGGTTAAACGTTAATTCGTTATAGCAGAGAATAAAGGAAAAGGTTCCGCTGCGGAACCTAAATAATGAGGCGCCTTGTCAGAGGGTGAAGCGGCGACGGAGGAGTGGTATAAGCTCAGCATGAACCTGCACCGCTTCTACGGGGGCAAGATAGAGGTCATCCCTAAGGTCCCCGTCAGAGGGCTGAGGGACCTTTCAATATGGTACACACCTGGCGTGGCCGAGCCCAGCAGGGCGATAAGCAGGAGCCCCGAGCTCTCCTTCGAGCTCACCTCAAGGTGGAACACTATAGCTATAGTGAGCGACGGCACAAGGGTCCTGGGCCTTGGCAAGGTGGGCCCTGAGGCCGCCTACCCAGTCATGGAGGGCAAGGCCCTCCTGTTCAAGTACCTGGGAGGGGTTGACGCGGTCCCCCTTGTGCACAGGTTCACGAACCGTGACGACTTCGTCAGGCTCCTGGAGGCCATTGAGCCCTCGTTCGGCGGAATAAACCTTGAGGACATAGAGAAGCCCAAGTGCTTCTACATACTTGACGAGGCGAGGAGGAGGCTGAGCATACCGGTCTGGCACGACGACCAGCAGGGCACGGCGGTCGCTATGCTGGCGGGCCTCATGAACGCCCTGAAGGTGGTAGGCAAGAGGCTCAATGACGTAAGGATAGTGATATTCGGCGTCGGAGCCGCCAACACAGCCTTCTACAGGCTCCTGAAGACCGTGGGCGTTAGGCCTGAGAACGTAGTGGCTGTTGACAAGTTCGGCGTTCTCCACCCGGAGATGAAGGACATAGACAGGCTGATGATTACTGACCCCTATCAGTACCAGATGGCCATTGAGACCAAGGGCGGCGGCGTACCGCCTGGCTCACCCATAGAGAGGGCCTTCGAGGGGGCTGACGTCCTGGTCGCGGCCTCGGCCCCAGGGCCCGGCATCATAAAGCCCGAGTGGGTGTCAAGGATGAGCAAAGATGCTATAGTGTTCGCCCTGGCAAACCCTGTGCCGGAGATATGGCCATGGGAGGCGAAGAGGGCTGGGGCTAAGGTTGTGGCCACAGGCAGGAGCGACTTCCCAAACCAGGTCAACAACAGCCTCGTTTTCCCGGCGGTCTTCAGGGGGGTGCTTGACGTCAGGGCTAAGACAATAACCGACACGATGGCCGTGGCGGCCGCTGTGGAGCTGGCAAAGTACGCCGAGGAGAACGGGGGAGTCAGCGAGGAGAGGATCCTGCCCACCATGGAGGAGTGGGAGGTCTACCCAAGGGTCGCCGCAGCCATAGCGGTCAGGGCAGTGGAGGAGGGGGTCGCGAGGAGGACAACCACGTACAAGGAGGAGCTCGAGAGGGCCAGGGAGATAATCGGCAATGCGAGGAAAAAAGTCGATGTCCTGTTCGAGCGTGGCCTCATACCTCCGCCGCTCTGAAAGCCCTGACTATGAGAGCGATGGAAGGCGTGTTCAGCTTATGCGCAAGGGACTTACAGGGCCTCAATGCTGTGGATCCTTTGAAGCATAGCCGCCTAAGGTAAGCGTGACCTGTGACATCAGAGGCCTCTGTCGGTATATGCTGCGATTTACTACGCGGTCGCTCTAACGATAGCCCAATTGGCTGTTCAAGCTATTTCAAGATGACCACTAAATATGCTAAATAAAATAACTGAAATGATAAGATTAAGTTGGGCGCCTGCTAGCTATCCCAACGCCCCAGAGGCTTAAGGCCCAGCGCCTTGACGGTATTACCTCTGCCTGGCCCTGAGGGGCGCTGGAAGCCTCTGGTAACACCCTGAGGGCCGCGGGGGCTAGGAGGGAGGGGGAGGATCTAGCTAAATGAGGGCAGGCCCAGAGGCCCTGCGCCCTGAAGGTGTTACCCAGGCCCACCACGTGGGCCGTGTAGCCTGCCGCGCCTCCATGGAGGCCCTTGGGGCGCCTTAGGGGGCCATCAGATGGCTTAACTTTCCTGTAAGGTTTTTGATGTAGAGTTAACGGCCCCTTAACTCCAGCCCCTACTTGACCTGAGCACGCCCCCCGTAGAGTTAACTCCCGGCACTTGACCGCCAGGTTAAACGATGGCCGGCCCCTGGCCCCTTGGTGCGCCTTGGGGGCCTGCCCCTATGTCGTGAGGCCCCCGGCCGGGCCGTCCCTAACCGAGGGATCGCAAGTGCTATCTATGGCTCTACCAGTCGATATAGCCATTGGTAAATCGCGCTATTAATAATGCAGTTTACTGAACCTTAAACTAAGCTCCTAAAGCTCTAAACCAGCGGATACTAGGCCTAGCGATGCCGATCTTTATCAAGAGGAGTTACTGGCTCTTGTCTAAGAGTCTGACGTGATGAGGATGCCCCCGAAAAAGCTATGCTTGAGCTTTTTTCCTAGGCCCTCTAGGTACTGAAGGGAGCCCTTATGAAGTTCGGTAGGTCTTCAGAGGTGCCCGCACAGGACGTCTCACAGGTTCTGCCAGGGACCAGGGGCCTCTTCGTCCAGTGGCTCGTCACAAAGGACGACGGCTCTGATAGGATTGCCCTCAGGAGGTTCGTCATGAAGCCCCACGGCTTCATGCCCTACCACAAGCACAAGTACTCTGAGGCCGTGTTCATAGTCCAGGGGATACTCAAGGTTAACATAAACGGCGTTGAAAGGGTTCTCGGCCCAGGGGACTTCTTCTTCACTGCCCCCTTCGAGCCCCACAGCATAGAGAACCCAGGTGACGAGGAGGCTGTGTTCGTCTGCGCAATAACATATGAGGATGACATGAAGCTGTACCCTGTAAGCAGCTAAGCGAGCTGAGCCACGTTAACCCTGCCTACCTGAAGGGCGTGGCCATTTGTAATGGTGCTTTTAACTTTCAGGGCACAGGAGACCAGCGAAGCGCGCCTTTGTGATGACACGACGGTATGCCGAGCCGGAGGGTGATGACGAGGGTCTTCCCCTTGCTGAGGGCCTCGCTCCCCTAGCCTGTCCTTTCATTACCAGGACTTTATGACGTGCTGCTTCACTGACCGGTCAAGAGCAGATAATAGGACTAACGGGAGCCCCTGGAGCTCCCGCGCCCGGGGAGCCTGGCGAGGTCCTGCCCCTCGTTGTCAAACCTCTTCAGGACGGTGAACCTTATAATGGTCACGTCGTCCTCAAGGCTGAAGTCCCCGTAGATCCTCCTCAGCTCCCTGAAGAGTTCTATGAGCCCCCTGAACCCGTCAACCCTGGCGTCCTCGTCCGTGAGCTCCCTGACCTTCTTGTAAGTCACCTCGTCCACCCTGGCCAGCGCTATCGGCTTCCCGTCGCCTACTATCGTGAGCAGCCTGTCCCTGAGGACTAGCCTTCCAAGCCTTATCGTGCTCCTCTTCCTCCCTTCGAGTATCATCTGTAGGTACCTCTTCTTGAACTTCAGCCTCCTCCCCAGGCCCTTGACGCCTCCCTTCCCGTCCATGCTCGGCGGTGTAGTTTTGAGAAGAGCTTATATATCTGGTACCACCCTTAGTCCTCCCGCGAGGCGTGGGTGCATGAATAGTAGGACTTTGGCCCTCCTCCTTGTTATCGTCTTCGCGGCCTCCCTCATGATACCTTACCTCGGCTCCGCAAAGGCTGCCAGGGCCCAGCAGGTCACCTACTACGGCCCCTCGCTGCAGGGTAAATACCTCGGCGAGCTCCCGCCCTCCCAGCTCGTCAGCATCTCCGTCTTCCTGCCCCCAAGGAACCTGCAGGAGCTCTACCTGGTGGCCCAGGAGGTCGTCAACCACCAGGTCAAGCCGCTGAGCAAGCAGGAGGTGCTGTCGCTCTTCGCGCCCTCGAAGCAGGATCTTGAGGCCGTTGAGAACTACCTGACCTCGCAGGGCTTCAGCATAGTCTACGTGAGCCCTGGCCGCTTCTCTGTCATGGCGGAGGCACCCGCCTCAGTAGTAGAGAAGACCTTCGGCGTCAAGCTGGGCCTCTATGAGACCCCTCAGGGCACCGTCTTCTACGCGCCCGAGGGGACGCCGGCTATACCGCAGCAGCTCAAGGGGACCATAATAATGGGCCTGACCAACAGGACCTCCTTCATGCCCCAGTACATCGTATCTGGCATGATAAGGAACCACACACTGATACCTTACAGCAACAGCGGCGCCTTCAGCCTGCCTAAGCCCATGCAGGAGGCCTTCGCAGGCCTTTACTACACCCCCGCTGACTTCGAGGGGGCATACAACGTCACGCCCCTGCTCCAGTACAGCCAGGGCGCCACGATAGCCATCATTGACGCCTACGGCGACCCCGAGATATACCAGGACGTCTACATGTTTGACCAGATGTTCGGCCTCCCGATGGCCAACCTCACGGTGGTACCCATAGGTCCCTACCACCCAGAGTTTGGCCTGTTCACCGGGTGGGACTTTGAGACAGCCCTCGACGTAGAGGCCGCCCAGACCATGGCGCCCTACGCCCACATATACCTAGTAGTGGCTGCCAACAACGGCAACGCGCTCCTGGAGGCCATAGACTACGTCGTCAGCACTGACCTGGCCGACGTCGTGTCAATGAGCTGGGGCCTACCTGAGAACCTGTGGGCCATGTCGGGCGTCTACACTACATACCCGGCCTTCTACCTCAGCTACGCCTTCGCTGACTACTACTTCGCCCTGGGCTCAGCCGAGGGCATAAGCTTCTTCGCCTCCTCAGGCGATGAGGGGGCCTTCGACTTCACGCCTACGACCTATGGCGCCGTGTCGTTCCCGTCTTCATCGCCCTTCGTGACCGCGGTGGGCGGCACCAGCCTGTACGTTAATGTGACCTCAGGCTACCTCGGCTTCCTCAACTCCGCTGGCTCCTATGGTTATGAGACCGCGTGGTCCGTGAACCCGCTCTATGGTATTGAAGTGGCCTCCACAGGAGGCTACTCAAGCATCTTCCCCAAGCCGTGGTACCAGTTCGGGGTAGTCCAGGGCAACTATAGAGCCACCCCTGACGTGGCGGCTGACGCTGACCCGTACACGGGCTTCGTAACCATAGTTTATGGGGTCCCATACATAATAGGAGGCACCAGCCTTTCCTCGCCGCTGTGGGCCGGCATAGTGGCCGACATAGACTCCTACCTAGGTATGAGGTTAGGCCTCGTTAACCCGCTCCTCTACGAGATCTACAAGACGCCGTCACTTTACTTAAAGGCCTTCCACCAGGTGACCTTTGGCTACAACGGCTACTACCTGGCAGGCCCTGGTTACAACCTGGTGACAGGCCTGGGGTCGCCTAACGCCGGCGAGCTGGCCCACGCGATACAGACGATCCTTGAGACCTCAAAGATGCTGTCCATCAGTGTCACCACCTACCAGCCGGGGTCCCAGTTCGCGTGGTACATGTACAACACTACGTTTGAGGTAGAGGCCTACATAACCTTCCCCAACGGCTCAACCGTCGAGTCGGGCAGCTTCAATGCGTACATATTTACGACCCAGGGCCTCCTCGAGGAGGTGCCGCTGAGCTTCAACGAGTCAAGCGGGCTCTGGGAGGCCAGCGTCTACGTTAAGCCTGGCTCGCCGCCGAACGTCTGGACAATACTTGTTAACGGGACCTCAGGAGCTTACTCAGGCGCTGGCGCCACTGACGTCTACATAGGGGTCGGCATTAGCATAGTCTATCCAATACCCTACCCGTACGCGCTGCCGATACCTGTCAACCAGCCCTTCACAGTGGAGGTCTACGCTATGTACCCCAACGGGACCCCTGTGACAGCGGAGAGCCTAGAGGCGGTGTTCTACGGGCCTGGCGGCGCTACCTTCGAAGCCACGCTGCTCCCTACTTCAACCCCTGGGCTCTATAGCGGTACTGCGACCTTGCTGTACCCAATGCCGCAGGGCACTTACATAATGTACGTCTACTACGCAGGGCCCAGCGGCCAGGTCGAGGGCGAGGCCTATGAGTACGTCTACTTCGGCGAGGCCGTATTAGTTGGCTATGTCCTGACGCCGCTTAACGACGGCATGCCCTCGGTGAGCGCTGGCCAGACCCTTACGTTCCTGGCCTTCGTTGTTAACCCATGGGGCCTTGGCTACTTCACGAGCAAGGTCGTGGTAGACATATACAACCTGAGCGGCTACCTCGTGGCCCAGGTGCCTCTCCAGCCCGCCCCCTTCCCGCTCCTCGGCTACCAGATAGGCTTCTTCACGGTGCCGCCAAACATGCCGCCAGGCTGGTATAACGCCGTCTTCGTGGCTACGGAGAACACCAGCACCGGCCCGCTCTTCGGCTACCTAAACCAGTCCTTCTACGTGGCCCCGGCCAGCGTCCAGGCGCCGCTGGTCGTAATACCCAGCTTCGCTTATGAGAACCAGTGGATTCAGATAAAGGCCTACATACTCTACCCCAACGGGACCCCTGTGACGAGCGGCGAGTTCGTCGCCACCCTCCTGCCGGCCCAGGACATGTATAACCTGTTCTTCCTGAGCTTTGAGACGGGCGTCCCACTGCAGTACAACGCTACGCTGGGCGCATGGGTAGGCTACGTCCAGGTGCCCTCTATACTTAGCCCAAGCGTCTACCTGGGCGAGGGCGTCTACAGCCTGGCAGGGCCATGGGATGTTGTAGTGGCTGGCGTGACCCCCACAGGGCTCAACCTGTACCCGTCGGTCTGGCCCATCTACGTTGAGCCCTTCACTTACATGGACCCGACGACCCTGACGGCCTCTAACGTGAGCGCCCTGTCTTCCGTCATAGGGTCAGGCGGCGTGCTTTACAACGTCTACTTCCCGAGCCTCAGGCTGATAGGGGTCAACGTGACCCTTGTGAACAGCGAGGTGGGCCAGCTGATAGCCATTAACTCGCACGTGAACTTGGTGAACTGCAACGTGGGCACCATCAACGCCGTGGGCTCCACGGTCGCCCTCAACGGTGGGGTGGTCGAGGGCGGGACCGTTGGCATAAACGCCGTTGACTCAAACGTGATAGTCAAAGGGACGGAGTTCAGGGACCTGGGCTACGCCTTCTCGGTCTCGCACGCCTCGCTAAGCGTTGAGGGCGCGACATACATCAACGTTGGCAACATAGCTACCGACGGGGCCAGCGCCCTGGAGCAAGAGGTCGCCTCGGGCGTGTCAGAGGCCATTTCACAGCTGCTCTCTGTGACGCCGCAGTCACCGACCCCAAGGCCCCTTGTGACCCAGCTGCCCTCTGCGCCGGCAGCTGTAGAGCAGCCCTCACAGCCGCTCACGGCCCTGCCCTCCAGCGCCAACGTTGCCGCTGGTGACGCCCTCTGGTTGGCCTTAACGGCCTCAGCAGTTGCGTCAGCCTCCATAGTATTAGCCCTGCTTAGGCCGAGGAGGGGGTGAAAGGCCCCTTGAGCCCTAAGCTCGTAGGTCTTGTTTTCGTCATCCTGCTCGCGGCGGCCTGGGCCCCAGCGGCCTTAGCTGCCCAGGCTCAGCCGCCCGCGGGGCCTCTCCCTGTGAGACCTCTGCTTAACTTGACACTCTCGCCGGCCCTCTACTACGCTGCGCTCGGACAGGACGGGTACTACTCGTTCCAGGCCTTCAGGTACGTGCCCCCTAACGAGACTCCTAGGGTGATATGGATAGCCAAGGACGTGATTTTCAACAACACGGGCTTGCCCTATAACGCAACAGTTTACGTGCCTCCGGGCAACTACAGCCTGATACTTCTCAACCTCTCTATAAGGGAGGCCGGCGGGCCCCAGTACGACAGGATAGTTGAGGTCTTCGCCAACGGGACCCCCTTGCTCTGGGGCTCAACCCAGGAGATACTGAACTCGACAACTGCTGTCGACGTGACCTTCTTTGAGAACCTCCTCAGGGGCCCTGTAAGGTTCCAGCTGCTCCTGCCCAACTACTACGCGCCTCGTATACACATAACTGGCTACTATGAGGCTAACCTGACGCTCCTGCTCTACAACGGGACGCCGCCAGCCGGGCTGCCAAACGTCTTCATACCCCTGTTCGTCAACAAGGTCGGCTACTCGACCGTCTCCCTCAACGCCTACAGGGACTACGCTAAACAGCAGGTGACAATACCTAATGGGACCTACAGGGCGTGGCTGTTACTTTACACTAAGGGGAACGCCTACGACGAGTTCTGGTACACTAACATACCTGCCGTGAGGTACGTCAAGGTTTACTACAATGGCCTCCTGGCCGGCGTCGTGAACCCGTATGAGACCATCTACACGGGCGGCATAGACCTGTTCTGGTGGAGGCCTGTGACCTCAGTGAACACCCTCTCGTTCCACATGCCTGACGTAGTTGACCTGACGCCGCTCCTGGCCTATGGCCTTAATGCCACCATAGCGATAAGCGTGGCCAACCTGTTGGAGTCAGCCCAGACGATGGGCGTCCCGGGCGGCGCCTTTAACTGGGGCATTGGCGGCTTCCTCGCCCTCTGGGTCAACGAGAGCAACCCAATGGTAGGGGCCGCCGCGCTCAGGGCCAAGGCAACCTATCACGATACGGGACCCCTCCTACTCCACTACGGCTACGATGGCCTCTATTTTGACGAAGGCGCCAGCTACCTCATAAACTACACCTCAGAGCTCTACTTTGAGCACGGTCAGGAGCTGGTCAGCGCTGTCGAGTCCGGCAAGACCCTCGTGAGGCAGGCCTACAACTACGCCGGGACGTACGCTTACAACTACCTTGACGAGCAGTTCAGCGTAACTTCGTGGGCTGAGGGCTACGAGCCTTACACGCTGTCGATCACGGCTAACTGGCCCGTGACCCTCTACTACGACTTCGTCGTCGTGCCAATAACCCCGCCTACGACATACCCATATAACGCCACCTTTGCCCAGAACGGCAGCATATACCTGGCCCCGTCCTATAGCATAAGCTACGCGTGGCAGGGCTACAACCTCACTGAGAGCATGAGCTACGACCTGAGCGCTGTCGGGGGCTTCTCGGGCATACTTGAGTTCATAAACCCCACCGGGGCCGTCGTAATTGGCCTCACGTCAAACAACGCAGTCACGCAGAAGTCGCTCACCGCGGAGGTCCTGGTGAACGGGCGCGGCTTCGCGGAGAGCGTCTACCTTGAGGGGCTGCAGAACAGCACCACAAACACCGCTGGCTACCTGATAGCCAACCAGTTCAGCTACCAGCTCATCAATGGCGGCCTGCCAGGGGCCTCCTCTGGCCCCGCCCAGGGCGGCTCATCGAGTATCGGCCCAGCCAGCTCAGACAGCCCTTACCATATATCAGACCACAATGGCCCAGCCAGCTCACACTGGTCATCCTCGTTGCTCCTGGCAAGGTCTGGGCTTCTCAATAGGGTTCTGAGGATGCTTTAACTTAATTTTTATTTATTATTTTTCTTAATAATTCTCCTATCTCCCACACCTTTACAGTCTCATGTTCCTTAGGCCTGGGTACCGTCGCAAGGTAGACTCCATAGGGGTCGAACCCAGAGCCCTGTTGAAGCGGGTGGCCATAGGGTGAGAACAGTATAAAGCTGTCAGCCGCTTTAACGAGGTCCCTGACGAGCTTATCGATGGCCTTATAGGCGGAACACACGTCATAGGACTTCAGCCTCTCAAGAGCCGTGAGGCCCACTATGGCAGGGCCCTCCTCAAGGGCTTCAAGGGCTGCCTCCCTGACGAAGTCTATCTCAGCCTCAAGGCCTGTGGATTGGTCCATCCTTATCCTGACCAGGCCTGCCGACGGGTCCGTGAGGGGCACATTTATGAGGACCCCCCTGACCTCCTCAAGTATGGGCAGTGAGGGGACCTCCTGCAGGAAGCCTGTCAGCCTGACGGGTCTGCCGCTCAGCGCGCTGGCCCACGCGGCGGCCGGGTGCTGCAGGTCCCTGTTCTCGACTACGCCCCTGAAGACGGTGTCCAGCAGGGTCAGCAGCGTGCTTGCGCTGCACTTCATGAAGAACTTGTAGGAGAGCCCGTCAATGCCGAGCATCAGAGCCTTGACGCGAGCCACTGCACCCTCTCCTCCAGCTCCTCCTCAGGGACCGCGCCGACCACCCTGTCAACCTCCTCGCCGTCAAGGAAGAACATAACCGTGGGGAGGCTGAGCACGTAGTACTTGCTGGCCGTCACCGGGTTCTCGTCAGCGTTGACGCGGGCGAAGGCCACCTTATCATACCTGAGCGAGAGCTCGTCAATTATGGGGGAGACCAGGAAGCAGGGGGCGCACCAGGGGGCCCAGAAGTCCACCACCACGGCCCTGTGGGACCTCAGGAACTCCTCAAAGTCCCTGTCCGTGAGGTCCACCACCCTTGGGCCCTCGCCGGCCTCAGGCCCCTGAGACATCTGGGACAGCAGCTCCGCCTTCTTCCTCTCCAGTATTCTCCTCAGCTCCTCGTCCTCAGACATGGCTGAGCCCTCTTGAAGGGCAGAAGATCCCTGCTCGCTTTTAGGCTTTTGCCAGTACCTAGCGTCAACGCCCTGCTTCCTGTAGCGCAGCTCAAATCTTCCCCTTAGGGGACTGCTCCAGTGACGAGGCCTAGTAGGCCGTGGCCCCTTGATGGGAATACTTGGAGCCCCGTGGGGCCTTTATCAGGGGCCTGTGTGACGGCCGCATAGCTTATAAAGCCTAGGCGCGCATGTCCCTAACGGCCCTAGAGGAGGGCATGAGCTTAGAAGTGTCAAGTGAGGAGGAAAGTAGTAGGGTTAGGGATTTCATAATTGGAAAGCACGTTTTTGGTAGCCTGTACGGGATACCGCCTGAGATAGCTGATGACGAGGATTACGTTCGCCAGGCCGTGCTGGACGCCGTCAAGGCGGCCAACGCCACGCTGATAGAGATCAAGAGCTGGAAGATATCCGGTCACAAGGGAGGGGTCTCAGTCATAGCGTTAGTCAACGAGAGCCACATAGCAGTACACACATGGACGGAGTACCGCTACGCCACGGTTGACGCCTACACGTGCGGCGACCACACAAGGCCTGAGAGGGCCTTCCAGCTGATAGTTGAGAGGCTGAAGCCCCAGTACTACACCTACAGCTACGCCGACAGGACCCAGTTCCCTGCCTCAAGCCCCGTCTTCATAGTCAAGAAGGTGGAGACCAGAGCTGCCGCGGTCGCGCGATAGCCGCCCTAGTGGCGGTGCGGCTCCCCCCTGGCCTGCGCAAGGGCATGGCCAACCACGGGCAGTATGAGCTCTAGGGCTAGCCTTACGGCCTGAGGGCTACCGGGCGTCACGAAGACAAGCGATGACCCCACTAGGAACGCAGAGGCCCTGCTCAGCATAGCGTTAAGCCCTACCTGCTCCAGGCTCTTCAACCTGAAGACCTCGCCGAACCCAGGGAGCTCCTTTGACGAGATGGACTTCACGGCCTCTATGCTGACGTCCCTCGGCGAAAGCCCCGTCCCGCCCGTGACCAGAACAACGTCAGCCCTTGAAGCGGCGTCTGCCACGGCCTCCCTTATTGCGTATACGTCATTAGGCACCACAACCCTGTGGACCAGCTGATGGCCCCCCTCCTCTAGGGCCTTCTCAACTATTGGGGTTATTTCATCATTTACAACGCCCTTGAAGACGCTGTCGCTCGTTATGACGAGGGCGAAGGCCTTCATGGTCTCCTCAGGAGTTAGCTTCGGTCAAGTTTAAATGCTAACCTTATAGTCCTCCGCTGGGGCTGCCCTTGTTCGAGATCGTTAAGCCCTCGGGGGTAAGGGCTCAGGTCGGCGTCATAGGCGGCTCTGGTCTTTACGAGGCCGGCATACTGGAGAACCCTGTTGAGGTGATGGTCAACACCCCCTACGGACAGCCAAGCGATTACATAACTGTCGGCGAGATAAAGGGCGTCAAGGTGGCCTTCCTGCCAAGGCACGGCAGGGGTCACAGGTACCCGCCTCACATGGTCAACTACAGGGCTAACATATGGGCCCTGAAGGCCTTAGGGGTCAAGTGGGTGATAAGCGTCTCGGCAGTTGGAAGCCTCAGGGAGGAGATGAGGCCCGGGGACCTAGTTGTGCCGACCCAGTTCATTGATATGACCAAGGGGAGGAAGTACACGTTCTTCGACGGGCCCGTTACAGTCCACGTGAGCATGGCGGACCCGTTCTGTGAAGACCTCTCAGAGAGGCTCTACGAGGCTGCCAGGTCGCTGGGCTATAGGGTCCACAAGGGCGCCACCTACATATGCATAGAGGGCCCGAGGTTCTCGACGAGGGCTGAGAGCAGGGTCTGGAGGGACGTCTTCAAGGCCGACATAATAGGCATGACGCTCGTCCCCGAGGTGAACCTGGCGTGCGAGGCCGAGCTCTGCTACGCCACGCTGGCCACCGTGACGGACTACGACGTGTGGGCCGAGCACCCCGTCACGGCGGCTGAGGTAGCTAAGGTCATGAGTGAGAACACCGAGAAGGCCCGCAAGGTCTTATATGAAGTTATACCCAAGCTCTCCGGCGACCCAGATCCCTCCCGCTGTAGCTGCTGCAGGGCGCTCCAGAATGCGATCCAGTAGCGAGACTCGCTCGCGCATACTAAAAGCGCTGAGCGCCGCCAGGTCCCTGCCAAGGCCTGAGCTCCCTAACGATGTCCTGATAGTCTCCTCGCCTGACGCTGTGGCGGCGGCCAAGGTCCTCTACGTGGGCCTCCTGAGCGCGGGCTCGAGGGCGAGCCTTGTAGGGCCCACGGAGGCCTCCGTGCTCATAATGCCTTACCGTGAGTTCCCAAAGGTCGTCATCTACGCGCTCTCGCACAAGGACAACAGGGCCGTGAGGGCTGCCGAGGAGGCCGCCATTCTGGGCTCAGATGTCTACTTCGTGGCCCCGCCGATCCACGAGGTCCTGGAGGCCAGGATCTCAAGGTATGAAAACGTGAGAAGGGTAGAGGTCCCTCCTGAGACCCCCTTAATGACCATGATCTTCGCGTCAGTGATCTGGTCGCCTAAGCCCCTTGGAACAAGGGCCTCAAGGGTTCAGGCCGAGCTGGAGGCCCTCGACAGCGCTGTCGAGTGGGCTGAGGAGAGCTATAGGGACCTCATAGCCGAGGTCAGCGCCCTTCAGGGCTTCTCGGCCCTCTACACGCCGTCCGTTGAGCCCGGGGCCAGGTACCTGTGTCAGGCCTCTGGCGCCTGTCATGGCGCCCTGCCCCTTGAGGAGCTTCAGAGGCTTTCCGGTGATGTCGCCGTGATGATGGAGACGACCGCTGAGTCCCACGACTACATGGACCTGGAGCTATTGGCCGGCTCCAGGGGGCTGAGGCTAATTAAGGTCCTCTTCAACACTGATCCCCTGACGGCGGGCGTTTACTCAGCCCTGTTCGGCGCCCTGGCCTCGGGTAAGGTAGTATGAAGGGGGAGATGAAGCAGGCCATAGTGATAAGGAAAGACCTTGACATGGGCCGCGGCAAGGCCGCTGCCCAGGCCGCGCACGCGGCCTGCGACGCCTTGGTTAAGGCGCTGAGGGCTGGCGGACAGTGGAAGGAGTGGGCTGAGGAGTGGCTGGCGGAGGGGCAGAAGAAGGTCGTCCTCAGGGTCGAGAGCAGGGAGGAGCTGGAGGCAGTTTACAGGCAGGCCGTCGAGGCCGGGCTGCCTGCCTCCATCATAGAGGACGCGGGGCTCACCCAGCTTCCCCCGGGCACCGTCACGGCGGTCGCGGTGGGGCCTGCACCAGCTGAGCTTGTCGACAGGATAACTGGTCGCCTAAAGCTCTTTTGAGCCCACGTGAAGTTAAGAAGTTAAAGCGTTGCAGACCGTCTGATTCAGGGGCGCTTTTGAACGCTGTGAACAGGCTGAGGGTTGGCGTCCTTGTCGACAGTAAGGCCAGGATCAACCTGAGGGCTGACTACGGCCTCTCGCTCTACCTTGAGAGCGAGAGGTGGCGAGTACTCTTCGACACAGGTCCCTCTGACGCGGTGCTAGAGTTCAACGCCTCAGCCATGGGGGTCGACCTGTCCAAGTTAGACCTAGTGCTGATATCCCATGAGCACTTTGATCACACGGGAGGGCTCCCAGCCCTTGCGAGGGCTGGCGTCAGGGCCCCCGTACTGATACCAGCCGGCGCCTCCTGGCGGCTCGAGAGGGCCATAGAGGACCTAGGGCTCCCCGTCAGGAAGGTCATCACGGGAGGCGAGGTGCTTCCTGGGGCCTTCCTGCTCTCGCAACAGTACGGCCCGCCTTATGAACAGGCCCTCGCGGTAAACCTAGGAGGTAAGGGGCTAGTCACGGTTCACGGCTGCTCCCACCCAGGCCCCTCAAGGATCGTCGCCAAGGCCCTTAACGATACTGGCGTGAAGCCGTTCGCCGTGGTCGGCGGGCTTCACCTCGCGTGGAGCCCGCCTGAGAGCGTCCAGACAGAGCTTAAGGCCTTGGCCTCGCTTGGCGTAAAGACTATGATACCGCTTCACTGTAGCGGCGAACTGGTGTTAAAAGAGGCTAGGCGCTTCGGCATAGAGGCTAAGGAGGCAGTTGCAGGCGACTGGCTTGAGCTCTAGGTGAGGAAGCCTTGCCGACCAGGTTGACAAGGCTGACCTCCAGGCTTCTAGTCTACGTATCAATGGCCGAGCTGGTAGCGGCCCTTTACGTGGTCACGACAGGCCTTAGCCTTTACCACGCGAGGCTGATGTTCGAGGCGGTCCTGCCCACGTTCATAGCGGGCGTAGCGGTGGCCTACGCCTCGTCTTCACTAAAGGGGACCTCAGGGGCCTCCAGGGCCTTAGAGGCCCTAGCGTCAATTATGGGCTGGATCGTCACGGCAACAGGCCTCATGGCCTCCCTGGGAGGGCCTGAGGCCCCCTTAGGGGTCTCGCTGGTCGTCTTCGGCTCCCTTCTGGCCTCCCTTACTGCCTATGCCCTGAGGAAGTGGGACGTCAGGCTATCTGTGGCGATGCTAGGGTATACACAGGCCCTGGCAGGGGTCGTCCTGCTTGGAGCGCCGTGGCTGAGCCTCTTCCGGTTAGCCTTGCTATTTGTGATCGTTGAGGCGATAGGCGCTATCTACTCGGTAACCCTTCACTCGTTCCCCTCGACATTTGGCGACGTCCCCTCTAAGGCCCTTACAGGGCTCGTCTTCGCCCTCACGAGCGCGGCCGTCCCAGCTGCCTTGCTCAGGGACCTCTGGCTTTCGAACGTCCTCTTAGGCGCCTCGATGTTGGTCTCGGTCCTAGCCTTCAGGGGCGATAGGCTTAGGAGCTATTACGCTAAGGCAAGGGCGTCATCCTCACCCATAGCCCGAGGCGGAACCCTCTACTTCCTCTACGGCCATGTATTCGCCTTCTCGGCCCTGATAGCGGCTGGCGTCGTCCTGATAGCCTCCGCGGCCCTCAGGCTGAACCCCCTCATACTGATTCACACGATGACCTTAGGCGCGATAAGCCTGTTCGTCCTGATACACGCACCCATGATGTTGCCCGTGATGATGGGCTGGTCGTCAGCCAGGAGGTATAACCTGACGCCCTACGTCTCCCAGGCCGCCGCCGCGGTCCTGTGGCCCTTCAACATGCACGTCTCCTTCTTCTTCGTCGGCCTCGCGTTCGTGTTTGACGCGCTTATAGTCCTGCCGTCACGGGAGCCCATGCCCCTGAGCCTCGTAAGGTGATAGCGCTGTCGGACTGCAGGCTCGCATGCCCTAGGTGCGGTTACGAGGCCCAGGAGGGGGAGCTGCGATGCCCCCGCTGCGGGAGCTTCCTCGCTTATGCATGTCATAGGCTCAGGTGGACCGTGAGGAGGGACGTCCCAAGCATGTGGAGATATGCTGGCATGCTGGCGTTCAGGCCCGTGAGGCTGGCGACAGCCGGGGAGGGGTACACGCCCGTGGTGAGGCTTGGGCCCGTGCTGGCCAAGCTTGAGACCAGGAACCCCACAGGGAGCTACGCTGACAGGGCGTCCTCAGCCCTCGTAAGCGGGCTAGTAAGGGACGTCTACAGGGTTAGCTACTCCGTCGACTTTGGCCCTTCCATGGCCTTCTACGCAGGCCTCGTGGGGGCCCACACGGTGGTCTACGCCAGGCCTGAGGAGATCGACCCCTTTGACACAGTGAACCTGGCAAGGCTCGGCGCCTCCTTCGACTTCACCGGCAGGCCTGAGCTCACTTATGAGAACCAGTACACGATAGAGGGGCTTAAGACTATATCGTATGAGATAGTTGAGCAGATGCCCCGCGCGGACAGGGTCTTCGTGCCCGCCAGCACAGGCCTCCTGACCTTTGCCATGAGGAAGGGCTTCAGGGAGGCCGCCGAGAGCGCGGGGGCCAGCGAGCCTGAGCTTGTAGCCGTCAGCGTAAGAGGCTCCGCGGAGCCTCCGACCCTTGACATGCTAAGGGGCGTCAAGAGGGTGTACGTTGGGGCTGAGGAGGTAACCAAAGCCATGGTCTCCCTCGCCAGAAAAGGCATATATGCTAGGCCGCTGGCCGCGGCCGCTTACTCCGTCGCAGAGGCCGAGGAGGGCATCGTAGTGATAACCGGAGGGCTCAGGAGGCCAGGACTTAGCAGGCGGGGCTCTGAGCTGAGGCAGAAGGTGATAGAGGTCCTGGCGCGCCTGGGCAGGGACGTGACGGCCTATGAGGTCTGGGAGCAGCTGACGGGGTACACCCTGAGAGGCGTCTACAAGGCCCTTGAGGCCCTTGAGGAGGAGGGCGTCGTCTGCGTTAACGCCCTGCTGAGGGGCAGGAGGAAGGTAAGGACTTACAGGCTCTGCAACATTGGAAAAACTTAAGCTTTTTCAGTTCAAAATATTTTGTGGGACCCTCTTTGGGTGAGAGGCCTAAGGAACCCCCTGAGGAGGTATCGAGGGACCTAGAGAGGGCCGAGGAGTACGAGGCCACGGTGGCCAGGAGCTCAGTCCTGGGCGCCAACAGGTACCAGATAAGCACAGGCGTCATCATAGCGGCCCGTTACGCTGACAAGCTGAGGAGGGTAGCCTTAGTGGCCCTCGGTAAGTACGTCCCCAAGGACGTCGTCATAAGGGACGTCGCTGAGCTCAACAAGCAACTATATCATGAGATAGTCGAGCAGCGTAAGCTGGGCAAGCTTGACCTCATTAGGGTCACGGTAACCCTCAGGTACGACGAGGACGAGAAGAGATTAGTCTTCGAGGACGTCAAGATAGACACGTTTGTCGAGGAAAGCAAGTGCAAGGAGCCCTACGAGAAGCAGATAGCTGAGCTCAAGGGGCAGCTGGAAGCCTTAGCGGAGGAGAACTCAAGGCTTAAGGAAGCGATAAACAGAGCCAAGGAGATCCTAGGAAGCTTCTCCTGAGCCTAACATCTGCTTTTTTTAAGGGAGTTATATCGCTTTTTCGATATGTGAGAGCTTGAAGGTAGCGTACCCTTCGGCTGACTGTGAGAACATCAGCACAACAGGTCCTCGAACCCGCAGATTCGTGGTGCTGGATGTTGTCAACCACAGAATCGTTAACAAGGAGTGTCGTGAGGTGCCCGCAGAGCCTCCGGGCGGGCATGGCCATCATCACCATATTGAAGAGGACGATAGGGATCCGGAGCACGCGAGGTGGCACCTGGCGGTGCTTAACACGCTGAAGGACGTAGACGTGGTGGTAGCTTTCCACATGGGCCCAACAATGGTTCGCGCTCTGGAGGCCCTGGGGAAGAGGGTTCTGCTGGGGGTCTACGCCAGCGACGCGGAAGAGCTCATTGAAGCCCTAAGGCAACACGGTCTATGAGAAAAGGCTAATTAGTTAAGGGTGGGGGCCACCCAAGGTAAGCTATTCCAAACTCCTGTCGGCTGAGCCCACTGCTACCTCCTCTGGGTCGAGGGCCCTAACTATGTAATCAAAGGCCCTCCTGGGGTCCGTGTGGGCACCGCAGCTGTAAACGTCAACTGTTGCGAAGCGGTACTCAGGCCAGGTGTGTATCGTTATGTGGCTCTCCAGGACTATGGCTACGGCGCTGACGCCCTCGCCTATCTTCCAGGACTTCACGTCAAGTATCGTCATATTCCCCTCCTCGCCGGCCTTCCTCAGCAGGTCCTCCAACACTGAGGGGTCACGCAGAGCCTCAACGTTACGGCAGCCCTTTAGGTTACCGTAGACATGACGGCCCACTACTCTTGGACCGGCCTTCTTGATCTCATATAGGCTCTGCATGGTGGCCACCCCCTATATAAGTCCTTTATGCTCTAACCCCCCTATCCTTTTAAGCTTAACCCCCTTCTCAAAGCCCGAACTGAAGGCGGAGCGCCTTGGAGGACATTTACCGTAAGGACCCCTTGGACCTTATAGACTCGATTGCGATCAGACTTGAGCTAATTGAGAGGGAGGTCAGCGAGCTGGCCTTAAGGGAGCGGGCTGCCGGCAAGATGGTCGCTATAGCAGAGCAGACTGAGGCCATAAGGGAGGCCCTGGCTGTCCTGAGGGACAAGTGCAGGAAGCTTATGTCTCAGGGCCCTTGCCAGCCATGAAGTCCTCATAGGTGAACGGCGGCTCCTGGCCAGGCGGCAGCAGGCCCCTGTTCCTCATGATCTCCCTGGTCAGGAGCCAGTAGACCAGCGCCAGGCTCCTGCGGCCCTTGTTGTTCACCGGTATTACCAGGTCTACGTCCTCAACCTTGCTGTCGGTGTCGGCCAAGGCCACGACAGGCACGCCTATCTTTGACGCCTCCTCCACGGCCTGCCTGTCAGTCCTGGTGTCTGTCACCACCACGACCTCCGGCTCGAAGTAGACCCCGAGCTTTGGGTTGGTGAATATGCCTGGGGGTATCCTGCCCACTATGGGCTTGCACCCTATCTTCTCGCACATGGTGGTGACGGGCTTGATAGCGTAGATCCTGGTCGCCACCACGGCGATCTTGGACGGGTCAAAGGACGAGAGGAACCTCGCGGCCACCCTTACCCTCTCGTCAATCTTCCTCACGTCGAGGAGGTAGAAGCCGTCGGGCAGTATCCTGTAGACGAACTGCTTCATGTACTTCGTACATATCTGCGTCCCATAGACCACGCCTGCCTTCTTGTAAAGCTCGGAGGGGACTAGGAGCTCCTTCTCCTCAGCCTCTGTTATCTGCTGCGACACGCTCGTAGTGGGCTGAGGCGCCTCCTCATTCTCCTCGCTCATGTCTCCTCACCCCCTCTAGCATAGGCCCTCAGCTTTGAGACCCTCACTGTGCTGTACCTGGCCACCTGCTCTATATAAACGACGCTGGTGTAGAGGGTCCTCCTGCAGCAGTACCTGTAGACGCCCAGGTCGTCAAGGACCTTCTCAGGGTCCTCGCCTGCCCTGACCCTCCTCTGGAACTCCTCCCAGAGGTGGCCCAGAGGGGCACCGCAGGTGAAGCACCTAACAGGGGGCAGCACGCCAGGTCACCTGTATGAGGTCTGCCAGCGCCTCCTGGCGCTGTACCTCATGTACTTCTCGGGCTCCGTGCGCCTGTAGTCGCCAGCGAGCATTGTGCGGTCGTACTCGTTGTACAGCGCCTTCAGCTTCTCAGCGACGGCCCTGCTCCTCTCGCAGCCCTCGGGCGACTGGTCTGGGACGCACTTTGAGAAGAACTCCACAAGGCCCCTGGCGATGGCCATCCTGGCGGCCTCGGCCTGCCCCATGAACCCCCCTCCCTTCACGCTAACGTCGATATCTACAACGTTCCTGACAGCGTCGCCCGCTATGATGAGAGGCTCCATTACCTTAAGCCTGACGACCTCCGTAGGGATCAGCTCAAGTGGGGTGCCGTTTACCCTCACGCGGCCTGAGCCAGGCCTTACGTAGGCCCTGGCGATGGCCGTCTTCCTCTTACCAATAGAGACTATGAACTGGCCTGCTGCCTGTCCTGTTGCCTCCTGAGCCCCCTTAGGCTGCTGACGCTCCAACCTTCCACCCCAGCTGCCTAGCAATTTCGCCCAGCGTGGCATACTTAGCCTTTGTTAGCTTCGCTGCCGTGAACCCCTCGGGCAGCTTAGAAGCCTTCCCAGCGTACTCCTTGGGCACGCCGACGAAAACCCTCAGGCGCGAGAGCGCGTCCTTGCCCCTTTTGTCCTTAGGCAACATGCCGCGCACAGCCTTTATCACCAGCCGCTGAGGCGACCTTGGCCTCTTCGGCCTCCACTTATGCGAGAAGTGTGACCTGACCCCGAGCACTGTGTCCCTGTAGAACTCCACGAGCCTTCTCGGGTCGCCGCTGACCGCCACCTTCTCAGCGTTCACTACTATGACCCTATGGCCCCCGAGAAGCAGCTTAGCTATGAGGCTGGCCATCCTCCCCAATATGGCGCCCTCGCCGTCTATAACTACCTCCTTTGCCTCAACCCCCTTGGGCTGAGCCATGTCCATCCCTCACACCACTATCTTGGCCTTGCTGTAATCCTGCACCTGCTCGACGGCCTCCCTTAAGGTTAAAATCCTTCCGCCTGCGGCCTTTATCTTCTCAGCCGCCTTGGCTGAGAAACTGAAGGCGGCCACTGTCACCTTCTTGCTGATGTTACCGGCCCCCAGGACCTTGCCGGGGACGATAACTATGTCGCCGTCTGACGCGTACCTGTTTATCTTGCTCACGTTGACAGCTGGCCTCTCCCTCGTCGGCTTTGATAAGAGCTCAGCTACCCTGCCCCATATTGGCCTCTCCCTGGACCTCTTCTCGAGCAGCTCTATGGTGTCCTTCAGCAGTTGGTTTGTGGGACCTGTCCTCCTCATCTTGGTCGCCACCCTAAGCCACTGGTGTGCCCTCTAAAGCGTTTAACAGCTTTTCGACCTTCCTTTCAAGGCACTTCGTGGCCTCATAGACTATACGTGACGGCTCGATCGCGCCTGTCGACTCTATGACTAGGTAAAGCTTTGAAGGGTCATAGATGACCTCTATGGCGCCCTTGCACGCCGTTTTCTCGCAGTACCTGAGCGCGCTTGAAGGCCTTTTCACGTCGAGCTCTACCCTGCCCTTCCCGCCCTCCTGTATGGCATTGACCAGCTCAGGGTACGCGGCCAGGCAGTCCACGCACTCCGGAGTGGCCTTAGAGGAGTCGTACTCCACGTAGGTGGCGTACCTCAGCACGGAGACGGAGGCCGGGCTCCACTTGCCGTGCTCGAAGCCCCTGCCCAGCCTCGCGTAGGCCACTAGGTGGATCCTCTGGCCAGGCGCCAGGTACACTAAGGGGGTGTCCGGGTAGACGGGCTTAACTAAGGGGTCTGAGAACTTCAGGTCAGAGGCCTTGACGTAGAAGCCCGTGGACTCTGCCCCGGCCTCCGCCTCCAGGTAGACCTTCACGTAACAGTGCTCGTCGTTCTCGCTGGCCTCCCTGCACTCCTCCGGGCTGCCGTACTTGTTTAAGACTTCGTCTGACTTGAGGACCAGGAGCCCGAGCCTGTGCGCTATTATTTCGTCAAAGACGCTGGTGTCATTGTCGTAGAAGTAGGCGAAGTCTATAGCCATCGAGGGCACGTCCGAGAGGGCAAGCCTCCTCAGCGCGTTCCCATAGGCTACCGGGAAGCCCTCCATGGACACTATTATCCTGTTGCCCTCCATCTCGACTATTTCTATTGATCTCTGCGTCAACCTCTTAGCCCTGAGAGGGACAAGGCCAGGAGTTTTAAAAGGAGCGGGTTGGAGTCCCCTTTAAGTAGCGAAAATGACGTTCACGGTCCCTAAAAACTGTCCACAAGCCTCTCCATGCAAAGGGCGAGTGGCAGCGAGATGTCGAAGGGTTAGACTCTCCTTCCCCTCCTGCCGCCAGGCCTCCTAGTGGTGTCATGAGGTATGGGCGTGACGTCCTCTATCCTCCCAACCACGAAGCCAGCCCTTGCCAACGCCCTTATGGCCGCCTGGGCGCCCGGCCCAGGCGTCTTGGGGCCATGTCCACCAGGAGCCCTGACCTTTATGTGTATGGCCGTGATCCCCCTGTCCATCGCCGTCTGGGCTGCCCTCGCGGCCCCCAGCATAGCGGCGTACGGCGAGGGCTTCTCCCTGTCAGCCTTGACGACCATTCCGCCAGAGACCCTCGCGGCCGTCTCAGCGCCGCTCATGTCAGTTATGTGGACTATGGTATTGTTGAAGCTGCTGTATATGTGGGCCACGCCCCACTTAAGCTCCCTGAGCGACACCCTCGCCACCCTCCTGCGCCTTAACCGCCATCTCGACGAACGGGCTTCCAGGCGCGTACCCTATGCTGTCCTCCTCGTCCCTTGGGACCAGGTACCCTGGGCTTGTGACCCTCTTGCCCCTTATCGCTATGTGGCCGTGAACTACGAGCTGCCTGGCCTGATAGACGGTCTTGGCGAGCCCCTTCCTGTAGACCATGGTCTGAAGCCTCCTCTCCATGACGTTCTCGACTGTGAGCCCAAGGACGTCATCAAGCGTTGCGTCCTTCCCCACCAGGCCCATCCTGTAAAGCCTGTCAATAAGGCTCTTCGCGGCCTGCGACCTCTCGGGCTCGGGGAGCGCCAGAAGCGACCTGGCCCTCATCCTGAAGCCCCTGACTATGGACTCCGCTATCCAGATCTCCCTCTTGTTGCGCAGCCCGTACTTGCCCATGAGCTCAAGCTCACGCTGTAGCCTATCCTTAACCCAGGGGTGGCCTGGGCTTGCCCACTTCTGCCTACTTTTCTTGGGATCCCCCACCGCCACCACCCTTCTCCTTCTCAGCCGGCTGCGCCGCTGCAGCCTTGCTCACTCCAACAGTCATCCCTGTCCTTCCTGTGGTGTGCGTCCTCTGTCCCCTCACCTTGTAGCCGAGCTTATGCCTCACGCCCCTCCAGGAGCTTATCTTTATCTCCCTCTCTATGTCCCTCCTCGCCGCGAATATCAGCTCGGCGCCCACCAGGTGGCGGTCCTGCCCCGTCTCGTAGTCCTTCCTCCTGTTGTAAAGCCATGAGGGGAGGCCCAGCTTAGTAAGGTCGTTAACGGCGTCCTCTACCCTCTTCAGGGCCTCGGCTGACAGGTAGCCCACCCTCACCGTGGGGTCGAGCCCGAGCTTCCTGGCTATGGCTAAGGCCGTGGTGTAGCCTAAGCCCTTTATCCTAGAGAGGCCATAGACCAACGTCTCCTCGCCTGATATGTCGGTGTTCGCTATCCTGACTACCTGGCTAAACGACGACCTCTCCGGCATGCACCCTCAGGCCTCACTTGCCAGCCTTCGCGCGGAGTTCCCTGACGCGCTCTATTATCCTTTTCATGTCCTCGGCCGCCTCGCCTGGGTCCAGTATGGCTACGCTGGCGGCCGCCACGTCTATCTTGGCCGCCTCGCCGAGCCTCTTCTTGCTCGGCACGTAGACGAACGGTATCTTCTTGCTGTCGCAGAGCAGCGGCAGGTGGGCTACGATCTCCGGTGGGTCTACGTCGGTAGCTATCACGACCAGCTTGGCCTGACCCCTCTCGACAGCCTTCGTAGTCTCATTGGTTCCCTTCTTCACCTTCCCGGTCTCCCTGGCCTTAGTTACCAGCTTATACACTTCCTCCGCTAGGTCGTCAGGCACGTCAAACAGCACATAGCTGGGCTTGGACACCCTTCATCCTCCTCCTGGCGTCAAGGAGATAGGACCAAGGGGTTTAAAAATTAATGAGCTCTAAGCCCTTCAGAGGGCCAGGAGGCCATGAATAATCGAAACCCCTAGGGCCACGTTTGCGGCAATTATCAGCGGCGCGAAGACGACCGAGAGCGTGTTGAGGACCTTGATCAGCGGGTTCATCGAGGGGCCCGTGGTGTCCTTGAAGGGGTCGCCGACGGTGTCGCCCACTACGGCTGCCTTATGGGCATCGCTGCCCTTGCCGCCCAGGCTTGGGTCCAGGTTAGCCTCTATGTACTTCTTAGCGTTGTCCCAGGCCGCGCCGGCATTAGCCATGAGGAACGCCCTCGGGACGCCGACCAGGATAGCGCCGAGTATGAGCCCTGCCGTGGCCTGCCAGCCCAAGATGAGCCCTACCACTATGGGTGCTACTATCGCCACCACTACAGGCGTCGTGAACTCTGCCAAGGCCCTCCTGGTCGCTATATCGACCACCCTTGCGTAGTCGGGCTTCTCCTTCCACTCCATGATGCCAGGGTGTTCGCGGAACTGCCTCCTTATCTCCTCAACGATTTCCATTGCGGTCCTTCCGACGGCGCCAAGCGTCCTGCTTGCTAGGAAGTAGACAACTATGATACCTATGAGGGCCCCTATTAGGACGTTAGGGTTGACCACCATAAGGCTTCCCAGCACCGCTGAGACGTCGATGTTACCCATATAAGTCTGAGACACCTTAAGGACCTCAAAGATGAACCCGACGAACAGGACGAGGGCAGCGAGGGCAGCGCTGCTGATAGCGTAGCCCTTGGTGGTGGCCTTTGTAGTGTTGCCTACGGCGTCAAGTACATCAAGCCTCTCCCTCACGTCCTCTGGAAGCGACGCCATCTCGGCGACGCCAGCGGCGTTGTCGCTGACGGGCCCGAAGGAGTCAGCCGTTATTATTATGCCGGCCACTGACAGCAGGCCCACGGAAGCCAACGCCGTCCCGTATATGCCGGCGAGGAAGCCTGAGTAGCCGCTCAGGAGAGGTGCTGAAACCAGGTGTGAGAAGGCAAAGTACCCTATTACATAAGTTATGCCTAACACGACAGCTATGAGGATAATTACCGGTATGGCGCTTAGCAGACCGTAGGAGTAACCTGTGACTATGACCGTGGCCGCGCTGATCTTAGCCTGCTGCGCTATGGACTTAACGGGCTTGTAAGTGTAATGGGTGTAGTAACCTGTAAGCGCCAGCACTATAGGGGCCAGCACAGCGCCTAAGGAGGCGGCAAGGGGTGCCAACACCATAACTGACGTCCCAAGGCCCTTAAGTATGAAGGGACTTATGATGAAGAACAACACTATGGCTATGGCTATGGTCTCATATATGTCGTAGGAGATCGCGGTAAGCGGGTGCTGTGACCCCCTGAGCCTAATTATGGCGACCCCTATGAAGGTTGCTATCAGCGCTAGGGTCCCGTAAATTAACGGTAACGCCACCAGTACCGGGTATGTTGCGTACCATCCCATGACCCATGCCAGGAACATAGTCCCGGTGACTATAACTATGTATGACTCGAAGACGTCAGCCGCCATGCCGGCTACGTCGCCGACGTTGTCGCCGACGTTGTCGGCTATCACGCCCGGGTTACGGGGGTCGTCCTCAGGTATGCCCTTCTCCATCTTCCCAGCCAGGTCGGCGCCCAGGTCAGCAGCCTTGGTGTAAATGCCTCCGCCCACCCTCATGAAGAGGGTGACGAGGCTGGCGCCGAAGGCCATGGAAACCAGGGCCAGCGCCCACTCCTTTGGTATCGCTGCTGTGAAGCCCATGTAGAGGACGCTTATGAGAAGCAAAGCTATGCTTGCCAGGGAGAGGCCCATGACGGCCCCCGCGCGCCAGGCGAGCCTCAGCGCTTCATAGACGCCGGACCTGGCCGCCATGGAGGCCCTCGAGGCTGACCTAGTAGTGACGTACATGCCCAGGTAACCTGCCGTCATGGAGCCCACGGCGCCCACTATGAAAGCTAGGGCTGTGAAGCCTCCCAGCGCAAGGCTGTGATCTACGTACGCTATGCCGGCACCTATGATTATCGCCAGCACCACTAAAATTATGGAGAGGTAGCTATACTGCCTGAATAGATAAGCCCTGGCGCCTGTGGCTATGGCCTCCGATATGAAGCGGACGTTCTCGGGACCTGGGTCCTGCCTTAGGACCCATCGGGCCAGGCCGACAGCAATGGCAACCCCTATAAGACCTATAACTGCGCTAAATAACGCTATTAACTCCCCTATGCCCAAGACTCTCAGCCGTCTTTCACAACCCGAAACGTCAGAAGTTTAAAAAATTATCGTGGGCTCTCTATCTTAGCTACTTTTATTAAAGGCTTCAGCGGGGCCGCGCCACGAAATTAAAGGACCTCCGCGCCAACCCTCTGAAGGGCGTATAGCTTGCTGACCGACTTAAAGAGGGCAGTCCTGCTAACTATCTCAGCCCCTATCAAGCCGGGCTCTGTCCATAGGCTCATGGGTGACGCGGACTTCGAGCGGAGGCTCCTGGAGTACGTCGCCGTTGAGCCCCACCTGGAGGAGGCCTATAGGAGGGGCAGGGCGCTAGGCGAGGGCAAGCTGAGCGCGCAGGAGCTGGGCCTTGGAGAGGTCTTGGCGAGGGCCCTCAAGGACTCCTTCGAGTCCAGCGGCGAGACTCCCCTGGTGGGCCTCTGGTCGGCAGCCGTTACTGCCGCGGCCATGGTAGGCTACTCGTCGGCCTCCAACGTGAAGATGTACGAGTCCCTGAGGACGTTAATAACTAGGATCTTATACTCAAGTCTACCTGACGACGTTATTGACCTGGTAGAGGGCATAGGCGACTCCGGGGACGTCGACCTCCTGGAGCACCTGTCCAGGAGAAACCTTACAGAGAACTACGTGAAGTCGAACGGCCTTAGCCTGGGGGACGCCTTTGAGTTACTCTCAGAGGTCGACAGGGGCTTCTCAATTAACCTTAAGGGCTACGAGTGGCTGTTAGGCCTCACAAGGCTGTACGAGGGCCTCCGCTCCCCCCTTGCAGGGGTGGTGAGGGTTTACCTGGCCGTTGCGTCGGAGCTTTCGAAGAGCCCTGAGCTGCTGGACCTCTCGAAAAGGCGTGAAATAGACCCCTCACAGCTCCTCAGGGCTGACAGACTGCTCAGCTCAATGAGGGGCTCCCTGAACAGGAGCCTTGGCGCGGTGTTCCTCTCGCTCTTCCTGGCGATGGCCTCAGGTAAAGCCCCGAGAGGCCTCTAGCTCTAGGCCTTCTTTCCGTAAATTTGTGGAAAGAGCTGGTAAAGGTGCCCGAGGGCTGACGCGAGGCCTCATGGGCCCCTTGACGACCTTACCCTTAGGCCAACCACGTAAAGGGCTCCTCCAGCTAATGCCAAAGAGTTGGCTATGATGCAGGTCAGCGCCGTCCCAACCCTGAGCGACGAGGGGTATAGATAGGCTGCTATGATCGTCGAGAAGCCCCCAACTATCCTCCCGACCAGGAAGACCAGGTTCGTCCCCGTGGCCCTGAACTCCGCTGGGTAGGTCTCACTGGCCCAGACCCCTGTGAATGAGAAGTAGCCCGAGGAGAAGAACATCAGTGAAAGCGCCGTGAGGCCCGCGTAACCCCCTTGCGTCAGGGCCAGCGCAAGCGATGAGAGGAGGCCGAGGCCGCTGAGAGCCACGGCAGTCCTAAGCCTTCCGCCCAGGTCCGACAGCCAGCCCGCCACGAGGAAGCCCAGGAAGCCCAACATGGAAAGGAACGTGAGCCAGCCCTCGCTCAGGTCCATTGAGGCTATGAATGACGGGACCAGCGAGAGCAAGGGCACGCTGAACATGAAGGCCCCGACCACAATAGCTGAAAGGCCTGCTGTGACCACGGCCAGCCTCAGGTCAAAGTACCTAAGGCCTAGGCCCTGGGCCCTCGCAGAGTACGTCTCGATAACGAGGTGAGTCAGGGATAACGTTAATAGCAGGCTGACGAGCCCCACTACCAGGAAGAACGTCCTCCATGAAGGGACTACGTAATAGGTCACGGCGTCCAGGAAGAAGCCTATGAAGTAGAGGCCCTGCATTAGGCCGCCTACAAGCCCCCTCGAGTCCCTCAGCAGCTCCACTATGACCGAGTACGAGACGCCGTTCTGAGCGTTAACCCCGAAGCCCACGAAGAACCATGCCAGGTAGAGCTGCCAGAGCTCCCTTATTGATGACGCCAGGAGGACGGCGAGGCTGAACGTGAGGCCCGCCAAGTAAAGGGCCCTCCTCCTGCCGGCCCTGTCGGCCAAATGACCTATCAGGAGGCCTCCTATCGCGCCGCCTATGAAGTCCATTGGAATAGCCCAGAGAACTAGAGGCCGTGAAGCGGCCAGCGCCTCGGACAGCTGGTTGACAACCATTGATATAGAGAAGACGGCATAGGCTGACAACATGAAGGGTACTAAAACGCCTATGAGAGAGGCCCTGCGGCCCAAGCCCTTAGGCCTCGACCCTTACGACGTCCTTAAATAAAAGCCTTAAGGGCTATGAGGGTCGCCTAAGGCCCGATTGCAAAGGCCTCCCGATGTGAAAGTCTTTTGACTTTAACGTAGCAAGGCAGAAGCTGGTGGACCGGCCGGGACTTGAACCCGGGACCTCCGCCGTGCGAGGGCGGCGCTCTTCCAGCTGAGCTACCGGCCCGCTGACCGGTCCATAGAAAGACGCTGTAACGTCGCCATTTAAGCTTTAAAGAGCCTCCTAGGTCAACCTCAGGACTGTCCAAAGAAGCTAACAGCTAGCGCTCAGGCCCTCCCTAGCTCTTTCGCTATCAGCTCTGCGAGCCTGCCCGAGTCGACCTCGAGCTCCTCATGTGACGGCCTGTAAGCCCTTAGAGATAGGCCAAGGCCCTGGTACCTCTCCGCGATGACCCCAGGGGGCACTGGAGGGAAGCCCTGAACGGCGTCCATGAGCGAGAAGAGCCTGTCAACGAAGGAGCCCTCCCTTACGGGTATAAGGATCAGGTGGTAATGGGGGACCCGGAGCCCCCTCGCGAGCATCGCCACCGCCTTGGGCTTATAGAGCTCCTTCAAGGCCCGGGCCGTCGCTGAGGAGACGAGGTAGAAGTGCTCCATAAGCCCCTTAGGCATCTCGTAGAAGAACTGAAAGTGCTCTCGGGGCACTACCAGGGCCTGCCCCCTCTCGAGGGGGTAGAGGTCCATAATGACCATGACTCTGTCGTCCTTGTATGCCACGTAGGCTCTCTCTAAGCCTCTCCAAATTCTGCAGAACACGTCTTCTTTAGGCCCTGCCGCCAACGGCCCTCACCTCTCGTAGACGAAGTAATCTATGAAGGGCAATATGACCCCAGGGAGGACGAGGAACACCACGAACAGAAGCACGAGAGGGTACACGTCCAGGCTGAGGGAGTACTTGGCCTGGCCTGCTGAGTAGGAGGAGCTTATCACGCCCCCTGGCATGACGGTCCCCAGTACGTAAAGGACTACCACTAGACCTATGAGGGCCAGCAACGACCTAAATATAGGGCTGAACACTGTCCTCCTCAGGATCCTCGCCGCCACTGAGAGCGCCTCAAAGACCCCAATGTAGGCCACTGCGTAGGCGACAGGGTACGAGTAGGCCGCGCTCAGGGAGGGCTGACCTGCCAGAACGCCAAGGTATGACACAAGCACGGGCAAGAGGTACAGGTACAGGAGCATGTAAACGAGGCCCTCGAGGACCCCTATGATGACCTCCCTGGCTACCTCCCTGGCGTTCAAGGCTACCCACCCATGGGCTGCCAGCTCGAGATGGAGAGCGGGTACACGAAGCCTATGCTGCCCGTGAGGTTGAAGCTGACGGCCCTCGCTGACGCGAGGACATCTGACGGCAGGCAGAGCGTGAGACTACGGCCCTTCGTGAGCACGTTAGCTGAGGCCCTGAACACGAAGGAGGATCCATTGGCCTCCGTGAAGGTCGCTGTCAGCTGGACGTCACCCATAGGTATGGGATCTGAGTAGGTGAGCTTCAGCGCGTACTCGGTTTCACCGCAAGGGGGGCCAGGCGTCGATGACATGTTCACTACGATAGCCTGATATGGGTTAGCCGCAACATAGTAAAGGAAGTAAATGAGGGGGAGGGCGAAGATCGCTATTATGAGGACGCCCCCTAAAAACACGATGGTCTCGATCCTCATGCTGCCTTCACGCTCACGACTTGATGAGATCGACACCCTTGCCTATTATGACTGAGGCCGCAGCTAAGGCTATGCCCAGGAAGACGGCCATTATGAGGAGGACTATTATCACGTCCGCGTACGTCCCGAGGGCGCCAAGCGATGAGCTGGAGGAGGTCATAGAGTTCAGGTAGCCTAAGGCGCCCCCAAAGTGCCTCTCGAACTGGACCTGAGAGCCCGTGGCCAGGAACGCCTCTATGGCCTCATAGAAAACGTAGACTAGCAGGAGAAGCCCTATCACTACGAGCGCCAGGCCGATCCAGTACGCCCTGCTGGAGTGCCTAGGGGTCTGAGCAGTCCCTGAGGACTGAGAAGCCTGAGCCACCTAGCGCGCCCTGGTCTAAGGTTGGGAAGGCACATAGTTAAAAAGGTGAAGGCCTCGAGGACAGGTCTTTACAACGCGCGTAAGTAGTTACATATACAGCTACGTAAGTCGTGGGTCATTTAATTCTTGACTTGGAAGACCTTGCTGAGGAAGGCAGCCTACGTGCTCGAGATGACGAAACCTCCTCAGCTAGCCCTACTTGCCTTCACGGCCTTCGCCTCATACTTTGCTGCTGGCGGTCTCCTCTCACCTATGAAGCTGGGACTCCTGGCCATAACGTCCTTTGGCGCGATTGGCGGCGTGACAGCCCTCAATATGGCGCTAGAGGTTGACCTCGACTCCATAATGACCAGGACTTCAAAGAGGCCCGTTCCCTCAGGGAGGCTAACCAGGAGGGAGGCCCTGATAGGCTCGCTCGTCCTTATCGCAATCGGCTTCGCGACGGCCGCCCTAATCAACTGGCTGGTCCTTTTGACGTGCGTCCTTGCCCTCATTTTCGACATACCAATTTACACTGTCTTGCTCAAGAGGAGGTCACCACTTAACATAATAGCAGGCGGGGTGGCGGGCGTCATGCCGACCTTGGGCGGCTGGGCCACAGCCACTGGAAGCATAGGGCTGCCCGCAATCCTGTTAGCGCTAGCGGTCTTTCTGTGGATACCCATGCACATATGGTTCATAGTCTACTATCACATAGACGACTACAGGAGGGCCAAGGTCCCAATGTACCCAGTCGTGGCGCCTCCTCAGAGGGTCGCGAAGGTCGTCGTAGCCTTTATGGCTCTCATGGCTGCCAGCATGTGGTTTTACTGGGCGCTCACGGGAAAGGGCCTGATAGGTGACGTATTGTTGACCCCTCTGGCTGCATGGTCCTCTTCTATTATCCTCCGTTACTCGAGATCTATGGACAGGGGGCTGGCAAAGATCGTCTTCAGGACCGCGAACCCTGTTCTTGTAATAGCGTTTCTAGGCGCTGTCTTCTCTACACCTCATTTGGCGCCCCTGGTCTACATGCTACGGTGATAACGTAATGCGTTGATAAGCGCCTTCAAGATGGTCGTCAATAGGCCACGGAACATCAATGTGTGAGTTTAAAGATCATGGCCTAAAGATCTCTAATTCAACTCCTCATTATTACCGGATAGCTTCTATCCCTTGACGGAAGACTAAGCCTTAACCCGGTCGGCTTAATTATGCCGTCGCCTATGTCAAGCCTCCACATATAATAAGGTCTCCTTAAGCTGTTGACCTCAATTAAGGCCCTCTTGGCCTCCTCGACGGCTTCATCGTCAGGAAGGCCCCTTATCCTCCTAAGCAAGTTGACGCCAGGACCCCTGTAATTTATACATGGAGTTAAGGTACCGTCTGCCAGAAGCCTCACCCTAGTGCACCCGGCGCAGAAAGCAGGGTTGTCATAAGGCTTCACAACCTCTACCTCCGTTCCGTCAGGAAGGACGTATATGGGCCTGTTATGGAGGTCCCGTAAGCGGACCTTGGCCCCTATGCTCAGGAGCCTGCGCTCTATCTCAGCCAATGAAACGTGCTGCTGCTTAAAGACCTTGAGCCCCTCGTTGACGGGCTGAAGCTCTATCAGCTGGACCCTGAACCCCCTTGAGGAGGCGTAACTTATTACGTCCCACACGTCGTCCTTGTTTATCTTCGTTACGGTGACGTTTACCTTCACCTTAAGGCCTACCCTTAAGGCTTCGTCAAGTCCCTTGAGCACCGCGTCAAGCCCATCAACGCCTGTTATGGCCTTGTATCGCTCCCTGTTCAGGGAATGTAAGGACACGTTGACCCTCTCTAGGCCAGCCTCACGGAGGGCCCTGGCGTAGACCGCCAGCAGGTAACCATTGGTTGTCATTGATATATCGGCAGCGCTGCCAGCCCCCTCCTTAATGGACCTGACCACCTCAGCTACATCACGCCTTACCAGCGGCTCGCCGCCCGTGACCTTAAATGACCCTATTCCCAGCGCCCTCGCGGCCCTTGCCACTATGTAATAGTCGTGAGGGGCCATGAGATGCCTTCCAAGGCCTATAGGCCTTGGAGAGCCTATCGGGTCCCCCTCGATGTGGCAGAAGAAGCACCTGTAGTTACACTCGTCGGTCACAGCTATCCTCAGGTTGTTTAGAGGTCTCCCGTAAGCGTCCGTCAGCGTAGCTACCAGGCCTAGACTAGAACGGTCAAGGTTGAGGTTAAATCAGCGCTTACGTACCGGCCTGCATAAGGGCCATGCCGACACCGCCTGACATTGAAGCTCGACAAAATGTTTATCGCCCTCAGCACCTGGGTGAAACAAAGGTTTCCATGAAGGACTACAGAGACCTGGTGCTTAAAGACGTGCTGCCCATTATACTTAGGGCCTCTGACGTAAGGAATAGGACCAGAGATCTCGTCAGGAGGTGTTGTCCCAAGGGCCGGGTCGTGCTCATAGCTATTGGCAAGGCGTCAGCGTCTATGGCCTCAGGGGCCCTTGAGTCGCTCTCCGGCGAGATCGAGGGCGGAGTTGTTGTAATTCCCGAGGGAATAGAAGCCGAAGGGCTAAGGGGCCATAACCTTGAGATCATAAGAGGTGGCCACCCCCTACCCACGCCAGGAAGCCTTAGGGCTGGTACAGCAGCCCTTGAGTGGGCAGCCACGGCTGGAAGGGGAGGAGCCCACGTCCTGGTTCTGGTCTCAGGAGGGGCCTCAGCGCTGGCCGAGTCACCCCTGGGCTCCATATCGCTGGAGGACCTCGTCAACGTTAACAGGGCGCTCTTGACCTCAGGCGCCTCAATATCCGAGATAAACGCGGTTAGAAGGCATCTGTCAAAGGTCAAGGGCGGAGGCCTGGTAAAGGCCGCAAGGCCCTCAGAGGTCTATGGCCTCTACGCAAGCGACGTGCCTGGGGACGCAATTCATGACATAGGGTCTGGCCCCACAGCTGTCGACCCTACTACGTTCAAGGACGCGCTGTCAGTGCTGGACTTTTACGGACTTATTGACGCGGTTCCGAAGAGCGTTGTTGAGGTCCTGGAAGGAGGCGCCAGGGGCCTTATTGAGGAGACCCTTAAGCCTGACTCACCTGACGCTGCTAGGGCCCATAACTGGATAGTGGCCAGGAACATGGACATCCTTGATGATCTTGAAAAGGGGCTCAAGGAGCGAGGGTTCAACGTGCTGGTCCTCACCTCAATGTTACAGGGGGAGTCCAGGGAGGTGGCCAAGGTGCTGGCGGCGCTCGCCGCGGAGGTGATCAGGAGCGGCAGGCCCGTCAAGAGACCAGCTGCCCTGATACTCGGGGGTGAGACCAGCGTCACCGTAAGGGGGTCGGGAAGGGGAGGAAGGAACCAGGAGCTCGCCCTCGCGTGGTCTTTAGAGGCTAAAAGGCTCGGCATAGGCCACGACGAGGCGGCTCTGTTAGCAATAGCTACGGACGGCGTTGACGGGCCGACAGACGCGGCCGGCGCAGTAGTGACTTCAGCGGTCCCTCAGGAGCTGTCATCAATTGGGATTAACCCACTGAGAGCGCTGAGCAATAATGACAGCTATGAGGCCCTGCAGGCGATAGGCGCGTTAATAAAGACGGGACCTACTGGCACTAATCTGAACAACGTTATAGTAGTGTTCGTGTGGTGATCCGTGAAGGATGCCGCTTAGCTATGACAATGAGCTCCTAGAGGACCTTGAGCCTGTCTCCAAGAGAGGGGTCAAGGCCTTACTTGAGGCGCTCGCCAGGCCTCCTAGACGCTACTATGTGAGGGTTAACACGCTGAAGGCCACTACTGAGGAGGTCCTGCAACGATTAGAGCTTCTGGGGCTCAAGTTTCACAGGGATGAGGAGATAGACTGCGCAATCTACTCGGAGGTCGAAGGGCCGTACAAAATAGACGTGGAGGGCAAGATCGTAGTCGCTGACAAGAGGTCCTCAGAGGCCGTCTACGTTGGCAGTGACCTCTACGCGCCTGGCGTCATAAGGGCTGAGGGGGTCAGGAAGGGCGATAGGGTCACCGTTGTCACACCAGAAGGCATGCCTGTCGGGGTCGGCGTAGCGAGGATGGACTCAAAGGAAATCTTCTCCAAGAGGGTCGGTCTCGCAGTCAAGGTGGAGAGGTCCGTCTACGTGGCCCCCAAGGTTGGAGCCCTTAAGGAGGTGCAGGAGGGTCTCATCTATGGCCAGAGCCTGCCAAGCATGTGGGCCGTTATGACGGCCGACCCGAGGCCGGGGGAGCTAATAGTTGACATGAACGCGGCCCCAGGGGGCAAGGTCTCGATGGTTGCCCAGATCGCAGGGCCTTCAGCCAAGATAATAGCTATAGACAGAGAGAGCAAGGCCGAGAGGCTCAAGCAGAACCTCATGACCTTAGGCGCTGAGTGGGTCACAGTAATAGGCGGCGACTCCCGCTACGCTTCAGATCTGCTGAACTTGAGGGAGGCCGTAGACCTGGTCCTCGTCGATCCCCCTTGCACAAACCTAGGCGTCGTGCCTAAGCTCTCTGGCAAGAAGACGCTACGAGACGCCGTCACCTTAGCCCGTTACCAGGTGCAGTTCGTCAGGGAGGCGTGGAGGCTCCTTAAGCCAGGGGGCAGGCTCGTCTACTCGACTTGCACGCTGACAGATATAGAAAACGAGGGCGTTGTCGCGCAGGCCGAGGACATAGGCTTTGAGGTGGAGAGACCTGAGAGGGTTTCGAGGTGGGCTAACTATAATGGAGTGGGCCTTAGGTTTAGCCCTGAGGACGGCATGCCGGGCTTCTTCATAGCCCTCCTAAGGAAGCCGGTGAAGGGTAGTGACAAAGTTTAAAGTTGAGATAATAGGCGACATAGCCATAGTGAAGCCCCCTTACGGGGTCACGCCTGACATAGATGAAGCCGCTAGGTTCGCCCAGGCCTTCTTAGCTGAGCACAAGTACGTAAGGTCGGCTTGGCTTGCCGTTAGCCCCGTGGAGGGGCCCCACAAGGTCAGGAGGCTTGTCTACCTTGCGGGGGAGCGGAGGACTGAGACAGTCTACAGGGAGCACGGCTGCTCGTTTAAAGTTGACGTGAGTAAGGACTTCATAACGCCGAGGCTAAGCTATGAGCACATCAGGGTAGCAAGGCTCGTCAGGCCTGGTGAGGCCATAATAAACATGTTCGCGGGGGTCGGCACCTTCTCAATAGTCATCGCTAAGCACTCCGAGGCGAAAGTCATTCACAGCATTGACATAAACCCTGACGCCTACGCCCACATGGTGGAGAACATAAGGCTGAACAAGGTCGAAGACAGGGTCATACCCTACCTCGGGGACGCAGCCCAGGTAGTCAGTGAGAGGCTCGTGGGGACGGCGGACAGAGTTCTCATGCCTCTCCCGGACATCGCGCTTCCATATCTCAGGTACGCCCTCCTGGGCCTGAGGGATAAGGGCGTAATCCATGTCTACCTGCATGTCCACGCTTCCAAGGGGGAGAGCCCTGAGGAGAAGGCAACTAAACTAGTTGATGATGACCTCAGGGGGCTTGGAGCTGAGTGGAGATCGCTGGGGTCAAGGGTTGTCAGGATGGTGGGTCCAAGGTTCTATCAGGTGGTGGTTGATGCCGAGGTCGTCAGGAAGCCCTGACATAAAACACGTGCTGCTTGAGGAGAGGCTTATCGGCTACCTGGACCCTGGCGCCGAGAAGTTTCTGAAGCCCATCAACGAAGGGGGGCTAACGACCACAAGCAGCTGCACAGGACGCATAACCATAGTCGATGGGAAGTGGCACTGGCTGAGGGACAGGTCTAGGATAGTCTTCAAGACGCACACCGAGATCAGCCCGGTTGACCTGGCCTACGCCCTGGCCGGACCCTATGACGACCTGTGGCTGAAAGTCACAGGCCCGATAGTCCACGTCAAGGCTCCCAGCTTAGACTGCGCGACGAAGGCCCTTCAGGCAGCAAGGGACGCGGGGTTCAAGCACAGCGGCGCTATATCTTTGGGTGAGGAGGTGGTCCTAGAGCTCACCAGCGCTGTGCAGATAACGGTTCCCCTTAAGAGGGAGGGCGTAATAGTTGTCAACCCCACGTCAATATACGTCCTGGCGAGGACCGCCAATGAAGCCCTTAGGGATGGGTGGCGGAGGCTGGAGAGGCTCTCTGGGCTCCTGCCTCAGCTCGGCTGCCAACAGGGCTCCTAGCCAGACGGCGATACGCCTGAAGAGGCGTCTTGGAGCCACAGTCGACAGGGCACAGGCCGTACTGCCTCATCACGTCACAGGTGTAGGGCCTGTACTTGGTGCCTAGGCCTGAGGCCAGGAGCGCCTCAGCAAAGGCCTTGGCCCTCTCGCTGGGAATGCCAAGAGCTCGCGATATCTCTGACGTAAGGACTTCAAGAGGGGCGCCTATGGAGGCTATGAATGAGAGATACGCGTAGAGGCCGCGGTCGCCCTTAGACCTAGGATTTGGGGCGAGCTCCTTCATGCAGGGCGGGAACAGGTTAACGTCCAGGCTTGAAGCTATGGGCACCTTGGCCTCCTTAGCTGCCAAGAGCCTCAGCGCCTCGTCGACGTATGGCCCTAAAGAGTCGTCGCCCTGTATTGTCCTTATTATGTCCCTAATTCTCCTGGCTATAGCTAACGAGAGGAAGTCCCTGAAGGTCCCGTCATCCATGTAGACTAGGCCTCCCTTGACCATGGAGTTGACTAAAGACCAGCGAGGGTCGTTCAGCTGTGCTACTACCCTAAGGTAGTCGGCCGCACTGACGGAAAAACTTAGCGTCCTGTAAAAGGTCCTGCCCTGCCTCATAGTCCAGGGCACCTTAAGGTCGGCCTTAGATGCTCTGAGGCCCAGCGACCTCGCTATGGCTAGGAGGGCCTCCCTATCCTCGTCCTCAAGGAGCTTACGGGCCCTCTTGGACTCGGCCTCGGCCAACAGCTCGGCGAGCCTTGTTGACTGACTCTTTGACACTATAGCCGCTGCTAGGTAGAAGGCTGAGACCTCGTCTTCAGCGCTGGCCTCTGCGACGCTGACCTCGCCCTTCTCTATGGCCTCCCTCAGCCTTCTCCTGGCGTTCTCGACTACCCGGGAGTCCTCCGCTAAGTCCCTTAACGTGACAGGGTACCCATACGACTTAACCAGGTAGCCTGGGAACTCGGCCAGGTAGGGGTACTTAGCGAACGTTAGCAACTCGTTGCCCTTCAATACACCGCTCGACGCCAGAAATTAATAAGGGTCTAGACCAAGGGCTTGTGGGTTCCTGACCTATGAATGACTTGGCTTCAAGAATAGCCAGCTGGGCTGAGAACCTCAACTTTAATAGGCTCCCCAGTGACGTAATTGAGGAAACAAAGAAGAGAATAGTTGACACCTTTGGGGTGTCGCTTGGCGCCTTCTACGAGGAGCCTCCAAGCATAGCCAGGTGGATAGCGAGGTCATCGGCCAGCTCGAGGATAGCCGCAACGATATGGGGGACTAGGTCCATGGGTCCTGCTGACCACGTTACCTTCGCGAACGGGTGCGCTGCCAGGTACTTCGACTTCAATGACACGTACCTCTCGAAGGAGGCCCTTCACCCGAGCGACAACATAGCTCCTGTGGTCGCGGCGGCGGAGCTAGCCGAGGCCGACGGAAGGGCCGTCATAGAGGGCATTGTGGCCGCTTATGAGGTCACGGCTAGGCTTGCCGACGCCTACAGCGTGAGGTCGAAGGGCTGGGACCACGTGGTCTACATAGCCATAGCCTCAGCCGTTGGCGCGGGCAAGGTACTTGGGCTCAACGAAGAGCAGTTAAGGCATGCTATAAACCTAGCCGCCGTTAACGCGGCCGCGCTCAGGCAAACAAGGGCTGGCGAGCTGAGCATGTGGAAGGGCTGCGCCGCGGCGAACGCTGCCAGGAACGGCCTCTTCGCGGCCCTTCTCGCGTGGAGGGGCATGACGGGCCCCTCGCCAATATTTGAGGGCGAGTTCGGCTTCTTCAGGGTGGCGCTTGGAGGAGAGAGCTTCAGCCTGCCAGTCATGGGAGGCGAGGGCGGGGAGGCCTATAAGATCCTTCAGACCAGCATAAAGTTCTGGCCCGTCGAGTACCACGCCATGAGCGCTGTAGAAGCTGCCCTGAAGATAAGGGAGAGGACGGGACCCATAAGGCCAGAGGACATAGAGTCTGTTCACGTGGAAACTTTCACAGTGGGCTATAATATAATAGTCAAGGATCCAGAGAAATGGGACCCCAGGACCCGTGAGACAGCTGATCACAGCCTCCCCTATATAGTTGCCGCTGCCCTGCTTGACGGGCACGTGTGGCTTGACACCTTCAGGCCCCAGAGGTACCTAGCAGATGACGTAAGGAAGGTGCTCAAGGTCATGAAGGTCTCCGTGAACCCCGAGCACGATAAGATCTACCCTGAGGGCATAAAGAACACTATAACTGTCGTTCTCAAGGACGGCAGGAAGTTCACGGAGAGCTCGACCTATCCTCCAGGACACTTCAAGAACCCCCTGAGCAGGGCCGGCGTTGAGGACAAGTTCAGGAGGCTTACTGCGGAGAGGCTTAGCGAGAAGAGGCTGAGGAGCGTGCTAGACATCCTATGGAACCTAGACAAGTGCGTAAACATGTCCAGGGCTGTGAGGGAGCTCGCTATTGAGGACTAAGCTCATTTCTTAGCCCTCGCGGGCTTTTTAGTCACAGCCTCAGCCCCTCTAGGCGATAGGAAGAACGCCCCACCAAGGAGCCCTATCACTACTCCTACCACGAACATGCCGGCCGCGAGTATCCCTCCTCTGTGAGCCGCCGACATATAGTAGGACTCAGCCCTCCTGGCCTGCTCAAGGTGACTGTAATACCAGTAGAGCTTAGCGCTGGTGTTGTTCAGCTCCTGCTCAAGGCTACTAATAGTGCTGTTGAGGTCAGCTATGGTGCTCTTAAGCGAGCTGACCACGGAGCTTACCCCCATTGACATCTGTATGTCGTTGGTGTCGTTAGGGTAGAGGTAGTAGGCCGGCAGGGCAGCCCCTGCTGACGCTAGCTCGTAGGCGTTGAAGCCCGTTGCGAACGCCTGGAACGTCACGGAGTAGTTGCCCTGCGGGCTTATGAGAGGAGTTGTGAACGTGGCCACCAAGAACGAGCTGTTCACCCCAGCGCCGAAGAGCTCTCCTTCTAGCGCCCTGACTAGAGCTCCGCTGGGGAGGTTCGTCAGCCCGATGACCAGACCTGGCGAACCGTTTGTTTCCTCAACGCTGATTACATTAATAGGCGAGGCCAGCTGCGATCCATTGCTTAAAGTTACGAGACCGATAGAGCCATTGGCCAGGACTACTGTTCCTGCCGCCTTCCACTGGGAGGCTGAAGGCAGGTAATAGCCTATACCGTAAGCTAACGTGGCCAAGGCTGGCATGGTGCCCAGATTGGTTATCACTATATGATAGGTTATCAGAGGCGTCAGCCTGCTGAACGTCATATAGACCCTTAGGAGGAAGGGGGCTGTCAGCGAGGCGTTGGCCGTGAGCTCGAAGGTCGTCGCATAATAGTTAGACGAAACCTCAGAGGCCTGCCAGGCCGAGCTGGAGAGCGCCCCAGGGAGTGGAACCGTTGTAGAGTTAGGCGCTGATATTGATATTAAGGGGGTTGGAATCCTCGTAGTGTTAAATGGTATCACGAACAGCAGCGCGGGCTGAGAAACGTTGACCCACCAGAAGTAAGCTCTAGCGCCATGGGATAGGTCAAAGCCCACAGAGTAGAACACATTACTTATTGTGAGCACGCCCCTGGTAGTGTTAAGCGAGGAAGAGAACGGCAACGTTGCCTGAGCGCTGACCACAGGCGTGAGCGCGAGCAAGGTCATCACAGCTATTACCAAGAGCGCTCCCAACGCCTTCAGATTCAAGGCATTTAGCACCTGGCTAGACTCAAAAACAAGGACTTTAAAATGCGTTCTTGCCAAAGCCTGCGGGCCTAACGTGAAGAGCACCTACAAGGGTATAGTGTTCAGCGGCGTTGGAGAAGGGGAGTTCTTCGTTAACCTGTACGCTGATAACATAAAGAGGACGCTGGGCATAGTCCCTTACCCAGGTACCCTTAACCTGAGGATAAAGGATAACGTGGAGTCCTTTAACGAGTCCCTGAGGTCGCTTAGGCCTATAGTTATAGAGCCTCCTAAAGTAAAGGACATGCGTCTGGGCAAAGTCCTGGCTTACCCTGCCCTCCTGAACTGGACCGTTGAGGTGTACTTAGTTAGGCCCGAAATAACGGTGTATAAGGGTGACGTCGTTGAGGTCATAGCAGAGGTCAGGCTCCGTGACCTGCTTAACCTGAACGACGGCTCTGAGGTCCTGATTACCATAGGTGACCCGTAAGAAGGCGCTCAGGTTGCCTCGGAAATAATTGACAAAAAGCCTCTAACACATATTTCACTTGAATGGCTTTTCGCCAAAGGTCCTCATGAGGAGCCTTGCAGCCACGACCAAGGGGTCCCACACAGGCGCTAAGAGGGGCTGGTAACCGTAGTCAGCGACGAAAAGGTCCCAGACCGTACCCTTCGTGGTCAGCAAGGCGGCTACGGTGTTAACTCTCCAGAAGACAGAGTCGTCAAACCCTATCGCCTGGGCACCCAAGAGCCTGCCCGTCTTTTCGTCAGCGATGACCTTAAGCATCATCTTGGACCCTCCTGGTATGTAGTGCGCCTTGGTCCCAGCCTCCAACGAGACCTCGACAGGCTTGAAGCCGTACTTCTCGGCCTCAGACTTGCTCAGCCCTGTCCTAGCTACGACCATGCCAAAGACCTTAAAGGCTGACGTGCCGACGCTGCCTGGGAAGACCGACTCGACCCCGCCTAGGTTGCTGCCAGCCACGTGACCCATCTTATTAGCTACCTGGGCGAAGGGCCTCCAGACCATTTGGCTCGTGACGAGGTCCCTGTGCTCCGCCACGTCACCCACGGCATAGACGTCAGGGTTGCTTGAGAGGGTATGATCATCCGTTGTGACAGCCCCACTTGCGCCGAGCCTCAGCTTTAGCTGAACGGCCAGGTCGTTGTTCGGCTCTATGCCGACCCCAAGGACGAACATGTCGCCCTCGAACCTGCCCTTAGACGTTACAGCCGCCCTCGCCTTACCGTTCACTATCTCGAACTGCTCAACGGGCGCGCTAGTTACTACCTCTACCCCCGACTCGCGGAGCCTGGCCTCTAGCGCCTTGGCGAGCTCGGGGTCGAGCACCCTAGGGGCCACCTGCTCAAGTGCCTCTAACACTGTGACCTTGAGGCCGAGCTTCATAAGGGCGTCAGCTATCTCAAGGCCTACGTAGCCGGAGCCCACCACGATAGCCCTCTTGCCTGGGCCCAGCGCCTTGGCGTAGTCCTTTATGTACTTACCCGAGTCCAGGTGCACTATGTAGAAGACGTTCTCGGCCTCCCTTACCTCAGGCCATATCTTAGGCGCCTTCGACCTCGCGCCCGTCGCCAGGACTAATTTATCCCACGTGATCTTCTCAACGCTACCGGTCTTGACGTCCTTATAAGTCAGGGTCTTAGAGTCAGGGTCCACCTCAACTACGGCCTTACCGAGCCTTAGGTCAATGCCCCTCTTCGTGAACTCCTCAGGGGGGTAGTAGAGGAGGTCTTCTAGCTCGCTCACCTCGCCACCTATATAGTAGGGGATCCCACAGAGGGCGAAGCTGACCCACCTGCTGGAGTCAAACACTATGACTTCGTTCGATGGCTTCAGCCTCTTAGCCCTGGAGGCTGCTGACATCCCGGCAGCTCCCGCGCCTATTACAACTATCCTGGCCACGTTCCCGGCCCCGTAAGGCCTTAAGGAGGCGAAATTAAAACTCTAGTCCTTAAGCCATAATGAGGCCTCCCCCGGTCTCCTGGGCCACCGAGAGCGCCATCCTTGAGGCCTTGACCAGGTCTTCGGGCTCGCCCTCAGCCACCAATACCAAAAGGCCTTTGACACCCCCAAGCGGAACCCTATCGAGGCCCCCTTCCACAGTTACCCTTGCCTTTATCAGCAGGCCCTTGCAGGACGCCACGACCCAGGAGGGTCCTGACGCCATGTTGCAGCCCTCCGTCTCAAGCATCCTCTTCACGGAGCCCAGGCCCTTGAAGACTTGACCTGGCTCCTCATAAACTAGCTGAAAGGTTACAGACGAGTGCAAAGCCCTCCAAGCAACCCTATTTGTACCAGGGGAATTATTTTTGTAATGCCGGTGAAGGGCCTTAAGGGCCGCGATAGTATACTCGACGCTCGACCCTGTCGGCGTAAGGGCGTCGGAGCTGATAGCTTCAAGGCTCGGCTTCCAGGAGAGGTCATGTAAGGGCGCCTCTAAGTGCCTCGAGCTGAGCACAGGTAATGTAATGGCGGGCTTTGACGTTGATGATGTTAACATGGAGTTCCTTGACGTGACGCCTGACCCCGACGCCTACGCGGTCATAGTCCTCTCTAGGCACGAGTCGTCCAGCAAAACGAAGTCACTCACGGTCCATTATCCTGGCAACCCGACCGATGAGGCCAGGTTCGGCGGCAGGCCGAGGGAGCTGGCCTACGCAGCTGCTGACGTGGGCCTCGTCCTATTGCGTGCCTACGCTAGGAGGGCCGAGGAGTCAGGGCTTCTCAACGAGTACGAGGTGACCCTAGAGGCCACGCATCACGGCCCTACGGGGAACAGGAAGCCCCTGGCCTTCATAGAGATAGGGAGCACTCAGGCCGAGTGGAGTGACAGGAGGGCCCTGGAGGCCCTGGCTGACGCAGTCATTGATGCCATTAGCGCAAAGACCTTAGGCAGCTGCAGGCCGGCCATAGGACTTGGGTCAACGCATTACCCTCGCCCCTTCACCATGATGGAGCTAAGGGGTGAGGCGTGCTTCGGGCACATAATCTCTAAGCACGCGATCAAAGAGGTCCATGATGACGTGATAGCTCAGGCCGTCCAGAAGAGCTCACCAGGAGGCGCCAGAGAGGCTGTGATCGAGAAGAGCAGCGTCAAGTCAGCCCTGAGGCAACAGCTTAAGGACGTCCTCTCGGCGGTTGGTGTAACGGTACGCGAGGTCTAAGGAGTCATGGTAGCCGGGCGGGGATTCGAACCCCGGTCACGGGGGCTCCTCCACTAGGTCCAAGGCCCCGCATCCTGGGCCGCTAGACGACCCGGCTGTCCTACCCGGCCCTCAGAAAGACTGAGGCGGAAGGAAAAAAGGTTTGACTACACCTTTCACTGGCCCTTGAAGCTGGGCTTCCTCTTCTCAAGGAACGCCGAGACGCCCTCTATGACGTCCTGCGTGCTGAAGAGGAGACCGAAGAGCCCTGCCTCAAGCGAGAGGCCAGCCCATATGTTGCTCTCAAGGCCCATCTCAACCGCGAGCTTGGCCGCTAGGAGGGCCAGCGGCGGCTTCTCGGCAAGCTTGAGGGCCAAGTTCCTGGCCTCCTGCTCAAGCCTCTCTGGCGGAACAACCATGTCTACGAGGCCCATGTTCATGGCATCCTTAGCCGATATCATATCTCCAGTGAATATCAGCGACTTGGCCCTTCCCCTGCCAACAAGCCTCGGCAGACGCTGCGTTCCCCCAGCCCCAGGTATAAAGCCGAGGTTTATCTCGGGCTGTCCCAGCATGGCGGTCTCGGAGGCTATCCTTATGTCGCCGCTCATCGATATCTCAAGGCCGCCGCCGAGGGCGTAGCCGTTTATCGCGACTATTATCGGCTTAGTGTAGTACTGCATCTTGAGCGTCAGCTCCTGGAACTTCCTTGAGAATATGGTGGCCTTGATGGGAGTTATTCCGGCGAATGCCGTTACGTCGGCCCCAGCGCTGAAGGCTCTCCCGGCGCCTGTTAGAACTATGACCCTGACATCGGCGTTCTCCTCAAGCTCGTCAAGCGTCTGGCTCAGCTCAGCTATCATCTCGGGCGTTATAGTGTTAAGCTTGTTTGGCCTGTTGAGTATAATCCACGCTATCGGCTTCTCATACCTTACTATGATGGTCTTCTTTACGACCTCCTCGTACTTAGCGTACTCGTAGAAGCCCTTGCCGGCCTTGATGCCTGTAGTCCCCTGCGACATCATCTGCCTCAGGAGCGGCTCAGGCTCATACTCAGGCCCTATGTCCTGCTTGAGCTGCTCCAGGGCCTTGACCACGGAGTCTATGCCGTACTGGTCGGCAAACTCAAGGACACCCTTGGGCCAGCCGAGGCCCAGCTTGACGGCCTTATCTATGTCGTCCCTGGTGGCCACGCCGTTCGACAGCAGCCAAGCGGCCTCGTTAACAGCTGGGGCCAACAGGAGCGCTGGGTCTACCTTGCCTGCGAGGTCCCTCGGTATCTCAGGCCTGGCGTAGGCCCCAGGCTTCGGGTACTGGTAGAAGCCGATGCCTGTCTTCATGCCTAGCCTGTTAGCCTTATACATCTGCTCTATGAGCGGGCACGGGGTCTGCTTGAAGCCCCTCTGGGACATAGCGACGGCTATTAGGTAAAACACGTCAATGCCGCTGTAGTCGGCCAGCTCAAAGGCCCCCATGGGAAGCCCTAAGGTATACCTGACAGTAGCGTCCACCTCCTGTATTGTTGCCTTACCTTTAGCCACGAGCCAGCACGCCGTGTTCATGAAGCGGGCCAGCACCCTGTTCACTATGAAGCCCGGCACGTCCTTGTTAACGAGGACCGGCTGCTTGCCCATCCTCTTGGCTGTCTCGACCACGGCCTGAACAACCTCGTCGGCGGTCCTCTCGCCCCTTATCACCTCGACAAGTGGCATAAGGGGCGGCGGGTTGAAGAAGTGCATGCCAACGACGAGCTCCGGGGCCGTCGTGGCGGCCGCTATCTCAGTTATGGGCAGGCTGCTGGTGTTCGTCGCCATTATTATCCTGCCCTTTCTGTGCTGGTCTATGAACCTGAAGAGGGCCTGCTTCATCTCTAGCTTCTCCGGTATAGCCTCTATGACCATATCGGCCTCCGAGGCGGCCCTCGCCAACTCGTCGCTGAAGCTGCCGTCAGGCTTCACGCTCACCAGCGTGCTTATGCGTGACATCACTGCGTCAACGCTCTCCCTGATCTGCCCCTTCTCGGCCAGCTTGGAGAGGCTCCACCTGATCTTCTCTAGCGCGCCCCTCAGTATCTCATCGTTTATGTCAGCTACGTACACCTTGTAGCCGGCTATGGCTGCGACCTCCGCTATCCCATGTCCCATAGTGCCAGCTCCTACGACTAAGACGGTCCTCACATCCTGGGCGGAGACCATCCCTGATCTCCCACAGTAGAGGGGAGTTCAAGTAATTAAGTCCTCAAGGAGCTGGACGTCTATAACAAAAAGAATTTAAAGGCCACTTTAATCTGGGGCGTCGGTGACGTATATGAGCGAGTATCTGAGCGAGGTTAAGGATCTGCTTCAGAAGGAGGCCACAAAGTACGACATAAAGGTTGAAGTTAAGGGAAAGAACGTCATCTCGATCTCGAAGGGCGGTGCCGAGCTTATGAGCATACGCGACGCTGACGACAACGTGGAGATCACCTATAAGGGGCAGAAGTACGTCTATGACAAGTGGTATACGAAGCCTCAGCACCTGGCCCAGGTAGTCTTTAACGTGCTAAATGCGTCATCACAGAAGTGACTCAAAAAACAAAAAAGCTTATTCTATTTTTAAATCACTTGACAGGGTAGTCGTCAGGTACCTTAGCCCTGAAGAACTTGCCAGTCTCAGGGCTCTTGAAGAGCCCTATCTTGACGCCCTTCCTGGTCTTAGGCGCGAGCGTCCAGACCTTTATGGGCGTCAGCTCGACCTCCTTGCCAGTGGTCGGGTCCTTAACCTTAACAGGCGGGAGCTTGGCGGACATACCACCACACCCCTATGGTCCGCCTTCAAAGTTATAGCTCTAAGCTATTAAGCGTTATTGGTGTAACTTAAAGTTACTATCCCAGATATACTGAGCATCTTTAAAAGTAATATTAATGGTTTCCTTTAAACTAGGTGGGATATGGATAGCAAGCCTCTATCCAGGCGAAGCGAGGAAGGAGCCCTGCGTTCGTGGCGGGCCCGCCGGGATTCGAACCCGGGACTTCCGCCCGCGCTGGCCAGGGCACGCGGCCTACGGGTTAAGAGCCCGCCGCTCTACCTGGCTGAGCTACGGGCCCACCGCCGAGGCCCTTTGCCTCCCCAGGCTTAAGAGCGTTCATGCCGTTAGGTAGTTCGACTATAGTCGAAAGAAAATCTGTCAAGTGCCTAACCTTTATAAACTAGTGGCCCATGATGTAGGCGGTGCCCTATAGCTTGGGAAGTGTGAGGGCAGGAGTACATGGATGGGGGGCCTACATTCCTATCTACAGGCTCCCCATGGCCGAGATCGCTAGGATATGGGGCTGGCACCCTGAGCAGTACAGGGGGCTCGCAGTTGACGAGAAGGCCATCGCAGGCCCTGACGAGGACTCCGTGACCATGGGTTATGAGGCTGCGAGGAACGCCATAGCGAGGGCGCAGGTCAGGCCGCGGGAAATAGAGGCCGTGTTCTTCGGAACCGAGTCGAAGCCCTATGCAGTCAAGCCCAGCGCTACTATCGTAGCGGAGGCCCTGGGCATAACCCCAATGACCATGGCTAGCGACCTTGAGTTCGCCTGCAGGGCCGCCAGCGAGGGCATGAGGGCCCTGACGGGCATGGTGTCCTCAGGCCTGATAAAGTACGGCCTTGTGATAGGCAGCGACACAGCTCAGGCTAATCCTGGGGACGTCCTGGAGTTCACGGCAGCCAGCGGCGCTGCAGCGTTCGTGATAGGACCTGAGAAGGGCGCGGCCGCAATAATAGAGGACTCCGCAACGTTCGTGACGGACACCCCTGACTTCTGGAGGAGGTCAGGCGAGCCGTACCCGCTCCACGGCGAGGGCTTCACAGGCGAGCCCGCCTACTTCTATCACATAGAGAGCGCTGTCAAGGCCCTCTTTGAGAGGACGGGACTTAGGCCGAGCGACTTCAAGTACGCCATATTCCATCAGCCCAACGGCAAGTTCCCAGTGAAGGTAGGGCAGGACCTCGGGTTCACATTGGATCAGCTGAAGGAGGGGCTCGTGACGCCCATGATAGGGAACACCTATAACGCCAGCGCGCTCATGGGCTTCGCTAAGGTGCTAGACAAGGCCAAGCCCGGCGACAGGATACTCCTAGCCCCCTTTGGTAGCGGTGCGGGAAGCGACGCCTACTCTGTCCTGGTCACCGACGCGGTAGAGGCTAAGAGGCTTCTCGCGCCCACGGTTGAGCAGTACCTGGCCAGAAAGGTTAAGGTTGACTACGGCTTCTACGCCAAGAGCAGGGAGATAATTTACGTGATCAAGTGAGGTGATGAGGTTTGCAGGTGTTCGTGGAAGGGGTTGGGATGACAAAGGTTGAAAGACATTATGAGAAGGGCCTCAGCCACCTGGCCGCAGAGGCCGCCTTTAAGGCCCTTGATGAGGCGGGAAGACCTGGAGGGGTGGACTACATTGTCGTCGCAAACGCCTTGGCAACGCTACAGGACGAACAGCTCGACCTAGGGGGCTACCTAGCGGCCTCCCTTGGTCTGAGGGGCGTCAGGGCGCTAACCATTGAGGCCGGCGAGGCCAGCGGCCTCGCGGCCGCCCAGGTCGCGGCCTCCCTCATAGAGTCAGGCATGGCTGACAAGGTCCTGCTAGTAGGCGTGGAGAAGGTAACGGAGTTCCCCAGCGGCAAGGCTTATAGACACCTTCAGATGGTCTATGACTCTGAGAGCCGGTCGTACTATAACGTTGGCTTCGCGGCTGACGCCGCTATGCTCACGAGGTTATACATGGAGACCTATGGCGTTGATCGCGAGCTGCTTTCCTACTGGCCTGCCCTCATGCATAATAACGCTAAGGAGAACCCTTACGCCATGCTGAACTTCGCTATTAAGCCCGACCGCGTCTCCAAGGCGCTCGCCATAGCGGAGCCGTTAACGCTGCTCGACACCTTCCCACTCGGAGATGGGGCGGCTGCAGTCGTCCTGTCGAGCGAGGACTCATCTTCAAAGCCTATGGCCAGGATAACCGCCATAGAGTCAGCGACAGGGCTTGGCTCTATTGAGCTAAGCGATGACCCGTTGATCATAGACAGCGTGGCCGAGGCCTACAAAAGGCTGTCCTCGTTGACCGGCGTTGATCGCTTCGACTTCATAGAGCTGCACGACTCATTCACCATAACGGCTATGCTCGTACTTGAGAGCATAGGCGTAGCCCCTAAGGGCAAGGCGGCTGAAATGGTGGCCCAGGGGTCCTTCTCCCCTACCGGCTCCGGCCCCGTGGCCAACCCGAGCGGGGGCCTCAAGGCCAGGGGACACCCGATAGGCGCAACGGGCGTCTACCAGTTGGCGGAGGCCTCACTACAGGTGGCTGGCAAGTTCCCAGGCGTACAAGTGAGAGGGGCTAAGAGGGGCCTGGTGATCTCGATGAACGGCCTTGGATCGAACTCGTTTGTCGCGCTTGTTGAGGGGGTGTGAGCCTTGTCGATGGAGCTCTCGATACCTAGGTTCTGGAGGTTTAAGCACTCAATTTACAGGCTCCAGGCGGCCCGGTGCCGCTCCTGCGGAAGGGTCCACTACCCGCCGAAGAACGCGTGCCCCTACTGCGGCAGCCGCGACCTCGAGCCTGTAGAGCTCCCCAAGAGGGGAAAGCTCGTCAGCTACACTACAGTATACGCGGTCCCTGACGGCTCGAGGCAGTACTCACCTATCTATGTCGGCCTTATCGACCTAGGCCTGACTAAGGTGGTCACTGAGCTGACGGATATAGCTGATCCTTCCCAGCTCAGGAAAGGCATAGAGATGGAGGCCGTCCTACGGAAGGCAAGGGTTGACAGGGACGCCGGCCTCATATATTACGTGCTGAAGTTCAGGCCAGCCATGGGGGTACCTGATGTCCAAGCCTGACGTGGAGGACAGAGTTAATGAGGCCTTAAAGAGGCTTGAGGCAGGGGAGCTCAGCATAAGTAAACTTGACGACTTTTTGGGGAACCCTAACCTGGCCGCCCTGGCCAGGAGGCTCTTCCTCGAGAGGAAGTATAACGTTAAGCTGACGTCCATAGCGTCCACGGTCATAGACTTCATAGGGGTCGTTGGAAGGAACATCGAGAACCCCATAGGGGCCGCCCAGGTGCCCATAGGAATCGTGGGTCCCCTGCTTGTACACGGCGACTACGCAAGGGGTGAGTTCTACGTGCCCATGGCGACGACCGAGGGGGCGCTGGTAGCGGGCGTTAACAGGGGCGTTAAGGCGGTCACGCTGAGCGGAGGGGCCAGGGCCAAGGTGCTCTACGACGGCATGGCCAGGGCCCCCCTAATCTGGACCCCAAGCGTTGATGAAGCCTATAAGCTAGCCTCCTGGATCAGGGAGAACCTGGAGGCCCTTAAGTCCGAGGTCAAGAAGGTCACCAGGCATGGGGAGCTCGTTAACGTGCAGACCTTCATAGTTGGTAACGTCCTGTGGCCGAGGTTCGTCTTTAAGACCGGTGACGCCATGGGCATGAACATGGCGACCATAGCGTCTGACAGGCTGTGCTCATTTATATTGGAAAGGTATGGGGGCTCCGTTAAGTGCGTAACCGTTAGCGGCAACCTCTGCACGGACAAGAAGCCCAGTGCCATTAACAGGGTCCTCGGAAGAGGCAAGTACGTGGTGGCCGAGGCCATAATAAAGGGGGACGTAGTAAGGAAGGTGTTGAAGACCACAGCAGAGGACGTGCACTACGCCAACGTCTCCAAGAACCTGCTGGGCAACGCTGTCGCTGGCAGCCCCAGCTTTAACGGACATGTGGCGAACATGATAGCGGCCATCTTCATAGCGACAGGTCAGGACGTGGCCCAAGTAGTTGAGAGCAGCATGGCCTACACCTGGACTGAGGTCAGGGGGGAGGACCTCTACATATCCGTCACCCTCCCAAGCCTTGAGGTCGGCACCGTCGGCGGGGGCACCTGGCTTCCCACGCAGAGGGAGGCGCTAGAGCTACTTGGCGTGGCCGGCGGTGGCGATCCCCCTGGGACTAACGCCCTGAAGCTCGCTGAGATAGTCTCGGCAACAGTTCTGGCCGGCGAGCTCAACCTGCTGGCGTCCCAGGTTACCGGGGAGCTGGCCAAGGCCCACGAGAGGCTTGGAAGGGGCCGCGGCTAGCCCTGCGAGACCTTTCTGTAGAGCTCTATCAAGGCCGAGACGTCAAGGTCCCCGAGGCCGAGGCCCTCCGCCATCCTATAGAGGCTTGAGACAAGCGACGTGAGGGGCAGAGGCACCTTAAGCCTCTGGGCCTCCCTCACCATTATCTCTGCGTCCTTTCTCATGTGTTTAAGCGCGAACTGGACGCTGTAGTCAGAGCTCAGCATCTTTGGGACCTTAAGCGAGCTACTGGGCGACCTAGTCCCACTGATGTTAAGGAACAGGTCTGTAATTTGCTCAGGCGAGAGCCCGGCCCTCTGGGCGAAGTTAATGGCCTCGGCGAGCCCGTTTATGAAGGCAGCGAGCATCATGTTGCCAGCCAGCTTCATGTAGAGGCCGAAGCCGTTAGGACCTACGTAGAGGACTCTTCCCGCCGTGGCGCTCAGTATGGGCTCTATTTCAGGGTACCGCTCTCGGGGCCCTCCTACAAGCACTGTTATCCTCTTCTGCTCGACGTCAACAGAGGTACCCATTATAGGCGCGTCGAACATGACCCCTCCGGCCTCTGAGACCTTGGCGGCCAGCGAGACGCTGGTCGTAGGCGATATTGTTGACATCTCGATAATGACCTTGCCCTTTATGTGTGGGAGAAGGGCCTCTATAACTGAGCTGACGGCAGCGTCGTCCGACAGCACTGTAATTATGTAATTCACGTCTGCAGCGAGCTCGGCTGGCGACGAGTGGACCTTTACGTCAGGGTGCTTCGCATGGAAGTCCTCGGCCTTGGCCCTGGACCTGTTATAAACACCTGTCAAAAGCCCCGCCCTGTAGAGGTTTTCGGCTATCCTTGAGCCCATGAGGCCCAGGCCTATAACCCCAACCCTGGTCATAGTGGCCATCCTGATCTAAACAGCGTAATTGCCATTATAAGAGCTAGCCTTTACGCGCAACGCTGATCTAACAAGCAGTGCGCCAATCACGAACAACGGTCTGTGTCAGGCCACCCCTGCACATATGTGGGCCTAACACCTTAGGCCCTGGGACCGCGCGCACTGGGAGAGAGAGTCGAGGACCGTCTTAACTTTAGGAACTAGCCTTCTGGCCGCCTGAAGCATTAAGTAGGCGTCCTTAGCGAGCTGCTCAGGGCTTAGAGGGCCGCTGAACGTAGCGCCCTCCAGCCTGACCCTGTAAGAGTCCTGGAATATTCCCAGGCCGAAGTCCTTGTCGCTGACCATGAACTGACCAGGACTCTCCACTATTGATATGGCGTTGGTCCCCACTTTCCACACCTTCAGCGAGCCCTCCTCCTTCATGTAGTAAGTCCCGCCGCAGCTCGTCGCGCACAGCGTTGAGCCCCCTGCCTGGACGCAGTTGCCCTTAGATGACGAGATGCACTCGACGTACTTTACTATCCTCTCCACAGCGTCGCTCAGCTCCGTAACCTCTGATATAACCGATGAAACCTGTAGAGCTGCTGCCTCCTTTCTGAGCCCCCTTGATACCTCCTCTAACTTCCTTACTGCGGTGCTCAAGGTCCTCGTCGCCTAGGCCTGAGTCCATAGACGGATTTTAAAGCTAAACCCGACCAAGGGTGATGAGCGGTATGAGCTGTCCATGCGAAGGCAGTACAGGCGTTAGTTTAGCCATATGTCTTGCCCCTCCGCCAGGCGACTATGAGGTCGTGATGCCGTTAGGCAGAGGCAGGGAGCTCGTCCTGAACTCAACGGGTATTTACATAAGGTCCCTCTCCATGGATGACTTCCTCCCCTTCCTGAGGACTCAGTCCATGAGGATCGGTGAGGAAACCGTTACAAGGCTGGGGGTTAACGCTGACAGGCTCCTCTGCGAGTCTGTTAGAGGGCTGCTAGAGGCGGCCAAGCATGGCTCACTCAGGGCCTCCGAGATCCTTAAGAGGTGCCGAAACCTGGTGAACTCCCTCCTAGCCAGCTGTGGTGGTGACCTGAGAAGTTGATAACAAGCAAATAGCAACACTTTAATTTAAATTGTCGCCTCTGCCGATGGGCGTAAGTTATGGAGCTCGAGCTCTCTACCGATGAGAGGTTGTTCAAGCAGTCCGTTCACGAGTTCCTCTCCAAGGAGCTTGCGCCCATTTGGGACGACATGGACTCCAAGAGGTCGATACCGACTGAGCTGATACACAAGATGGGCGAACAGGGCCTCTTCGCAATACCTGTGCCCGAGGAATACGGAGGTCAAGGGGGCTCGTTCTTCACGGCCGCCCTGGCCGTAGAGGAGGTCGCCTACAACGACCCTGCCGTCGCGACGGCCGTCTTCACGTTGCTCAACAACGCCTGGCCCTACATACTTTACCTTTACGGCTCTGAGGAGGCCAAGCAGGAGATCCTGCCCAAGGTGGGCAGGGGCAGGGCCTTCTTCGGCATAGCCTCAACAGAGCCGAGCGGCGGCAGCGACGTAGCTGGCGAGAGGACATATGCTGTCGCTGAAGGCGGAGCCTACAAGGTCACGGGCGAGAAGGTCTACATAAGCGGCGTCAGGGAGGCCATGGAGCAGCTTGAGCTGGGCGGCTGGTACCTGATAGCAAGGACGGCGCCGCCTGAGACAGGTCACAGGGGGCTCACGGGCTTTGCCTTCATAGGGAACAGGAACGGCGAGAGGCCCGCGGGCTTTGAGTACTCCATACTTAACACGATAGGTAGGCACGCGATATCGACCGGCATACTGAGGCTCAAGGAGACGCCAATAGAGGGGAAGTACGTTGTGGGCCAGGTGGGCAGAGGGTTCTACGTGGCCATGGAGGGTTTCTCGTTGGCTAGGGTCTTGGTCAGCGCGGCCAACGTAGGGGCTGCCCAGTGGGCCCTCGAAACCGCGGTGAAGTACTCAAGGGACAGGAGATTGTTCGGGGACAGGCCCATAGCGTCGTTCCAGGGCGTGAGCTTCCCGATAGCAGAGGTCGCGGCCAGGCTTGAAGCCGCTAGGCTCCTCGTTTACAAGGCTGCCCAAGTAGCGGACAGGATATACATAAAGAAGGAGCCAGGGCTAAGGCCTCATGACCTCGACTACTGGGCTGCGGCTGCCAAGATGATGGCTGTGGAGACAGCCCTTACAGCTGCTGAGGTCATGATGAGGACTTACGGGGCCCTTTCATACACCGAGGAGGCTAACGTGTTCAGGAACCTGCTGGGCGTGCTCTCCTACTATGTCGGAGCTGAGGGGACGCAGAACATCATGAGGTACATAGTGGCCCGCGAGCTCATAGGCAGGGACTACGTAAAGGGCTAAAGCGTTGTCATAAGCATTTCTAAGAGCCTCTGCTCGTCGATCTTGACGCCGCCTAGGCGGGTCCTCAGCCTCTCAGACACCACCGGGTTGCTGAACGCCCTCCTGACCGCCTCCCTTAGCACGTCCTTACCTATGCCGTAGTCCGAGAGCCTCTTCGTGAAGCCCACAGACCTCGTGAAGTCCGCCAGCGCCTTACTGGCAGCCTCAGGCGTGACCTCCGACAGGGAGGGGTCAAGGATCCTGATTATCTGCGACGATGTCTCAGGGGACGCCTGGTGGACCAGGGACACGAGGACGGGCCCTATTATTGCGAGCCCACAGCCGTGAGGGAGTGAGGGGGATATGCCGCTGAGGATGTTCTCTATCTGATGTATGATGTTTGTTGGGCTCAAGTCTATAGCCACGCCCGCCAACATCGCCGCGTACATGAGCCAGTACCTGGGGGCCTCATCGTTGGGCCTCTCGACGGCAAGGGGTAGGTTATCCCTTATCCTCTTGACGGCCTCCAGGGAGAAGGTCAGGACCAGGGGCGAGCTGCCTACCGTGGTGGCCGACTCATATGCGTGGTAAAGGGCGTCGAGCGTCGTGCAGATTACCTGCTCCTTAGGCATGCTAATGGTGTACCTAGGGTCATCAAAGGAGGCCTTAGGGTAGCAGACCTCGTTCCCAAGCTTGTCGCCCCTGGTTACGTCGGTCAGGTTAGCGTACCTGTTCACCTCAGAGCCAGTTCCGTGAGTTAGGTTGACGGCGAACAGCGGCAGACAGCTCGCGGCCTTTCTCCTTCCGTAGAGGTAGTCCAACGCTGTACCCCCGCTGCTGACGATCGCTGCGGCCACCTTAGCCGTGTCTATGGTGCTCCCGCCCCCTATCGCTATCAGGGCCTCTCCCCCATAGGAGGAGACCTGCCTGGCCAGGTCCTCAGCTAAAGATGAAGGCGGGTTTGAGACTATCCTGTCATATATTAAGTATTGAATTCCCAGCTCATTTAGGATCGACTCGACGTCCTTCAGGGCCCCGCTGGACTTAGCCCCTGCTCTGCCGGTTACAACAACTACCTTCTTATAGTCCTTCACGTAACTCCTCAGGGCCTCCTCAGAGCTAGGTCCAAAGTGGACCTTTACGCAGCCATAGGTCCACTCGAAGGGCTTCAGCGGCAACTTCTGCCTCCTCGTAACTTGGCCCAGCTTAACTTAATAAGCTGGTCGCATAAAGCCTAACAACGGTGCGGCGGTAGTCTAGCCTGGACTAGGACGCCGGCCTGCCACGCCGGAGATCCCGGGTTCAAATCCCGGCCGCCGCACCACTCCATCACCAAAAGGTCTTCCGCCTACTTCCAAGTATAAAATGACCTTCAGAGACTTCATGGGCTAACCTATCAAATTATTAAACTTTAACGTCGTTAGAGGCTAAGGGAGAAGGTTTGGCAAGGAGAAGGAGGAAGAGAATTAAGCAGGTGAGGAGGGTCCGCAGGCCCTCAAGGTACTTCCAGTGCCCCCGCTGCGGCGCCATGACGCTGACAATAGATTTCAAGAAGCTAGACTCCGCGGACCACAAGCTGGCGATAGCCAGGTGCGGGACCTGCCACCTCTACTGTGAGCTTGAGGTCCCGGCGGTTTACGACAGGGTAGACGTGTATAACAGGATCTCGGACCTAGCCTACGAGGGCCGCCTGGACGAGTGCTCCAAGCCGTACCAGGAGCCGGAGGGTGAGGAGGCCGAGGAGCCTACGGAGGGTGAAGGCGAGGAAGGTCCTGAGGAAGGCCAGTAGCTTTTAACCCCTTCGTAACTCATTGTAAGCAAGCTAGCCGAGGATAGAGAGCTTGAGGGCAGGGAGAGTATTAACGTCGTTGTTGTCTGAGAGGGAGAAGAGGAAGCTTCACCTAACCCTCATAGATCCCGAGAAGTCGACTCCTGACGACGCTGAGGTCATAGCCAGGATGGCTGCCGAGGCCGAGTCCTCAGCTATATTGGTAGGAGGCTCTTTAGGGGTCTATGAGCCCAGGCTGTCAGATGTAGTGAAAGCCGCCAAGAGATCAGGCCTCCCCGTTATCCTCTTCCCGAGCAACATCAATGGGCTCACGCCTCACGCTGACGCCGTCTTCTTCATGACCCTCCTTAACAGTGACGATCCATACTACATAACGGGGGTTCAGGCGCAGGCGGCCCCTATAGTGCTCAAGATGAGGCTTGAGGTTATACCCACAGCATATGTAATAGTCGGCCATGGAGGGGCCGCAGGCTATGTGGGGAGAGCAAGGCCCATACCATACGATAGACCTGACCTAGTGGCCGCCTACTCACTGGCTGGCGCCATGATGGGGGTTAACGTGATATACCTCGAAGCAGGAAGCGGGGCTCCAAGGCCCGTGCCCCCTGACGCCGTAAAGGCCGCGAGGAAGGCCCTTAACGAGTATGGCTACGACGGCCTCCTCATAGTCGGTGGTGGCATAAACACGCCGGAGGACGCTGTCAGGATAATTGAGTCAGGCGCTGACGGTATAGTAAACGGGACGATCGTAGAGAGGGCCCCCTCGATGCTTCGCGGGATAGTTAGCGCCATTAGGTCCGCTAGCAACTATGCCTAGCCAGGACCTCGCCGTATTTGGTCTTCAGGGCCTTCTCAACATCTACGCCCACGAGGTTTGCGAGGCTTAACGTCCAAGCGATGACATCGGCCAGCTCCTCAGCGACCCCGTCAGTCCCCTTCTTGAGCAGCGCCTCGCCTAGCTCCCCTACCTCCTCGACCAGCCAGGCGAAGGTCTGGAACAGGCCTCTTTGTCTGTCCCTGTCAAAGTACTCCTTCCTCATAATCTCCTGTAGACACCCAACGTCCAAGCCTTCCCCAGAAAGCTAAAATTGCCCTTAGGGGTATTATAAGACTGAGTGCTAAAGCTATGCCCGAGCGGGAGAAGTCGGAGAAGAGGGCCAGGAGGAAGAAGACGTCGGGACCGCTCGCGGCCGCTGGCCTTGTGGCATTCTATGAGAACTTCCACAGCAAGGTTGAGATATCCCCCACCACTCTCGTCGTAATTTCAGCGGCCACCGCAGCGGCCGTAGTGTTAGCTAGGGCTATCGTTCACTAAGCCCGACAGGACCTTTCTTAAGGTGACGCTCCTCCCGATGTCTATGACCTCGTTGATTATCTCGGCCAGCTGACCAGGGTCCTTCAGCTCAACCTCGGTGTGCGTCGCCAGCCCTCTGAGTACAAGCCTTAAGGCGTGCACGTGCTTACACGCTAAAGACCTTTCCTCAGAGATGAACCTCAATTGGAAAGCCTCACAGCTACAGTAAACGGGCTCCTCAGCAGCCTTCCCCACCTCTTTTGGATGACCTGCAGTGACCAGCAAGTGGTCCTCTCTCGGCCCAAGGTAAATCCAGACCTCGAGTTTCCCTGACCGAACCTTGACGAACCTGGAGGAAAGCGCTAGCTCCCTGGCCTCAGCCATAACGTCTGTTGGCAGCCTTTCTAGCTCAAGAGGGGAGGTTACAGCTAAAGATATGTCATAAATCGGGGGCCTTCGCTCTCCTCCTGAACCTGAGTACGTCATATCTGCACTCCTTCTCCCTTCCTACTACCACGTAGTCCGCATAGCCCAAAAATATTCCGGTCTCGACAACGCCTGGCACGCCCCTGAGGACCTCATTAACTGCCTTAGGGTCTTCCATGGGGCCTGTATCAACATCAACTATGAAGCCCCTCCAGTCGCTGACCAGTGGGCCTAGCTTGCCCTGGGAGGTCCTGGGTGAGGCCTTGAAGCCCATGCGCCTCAGGCCCTCAATCACGTAAGGGTAGGCCTCCGGCACCACCTCTAGGGGCACAGGCCCCTTCTCGCCAAGCCTTGAGACGAGCTTGTCCTCACCCACTATGAAGATGTTGAGGCGGCTAAAGTAGGCCAGCACCTTCTCGCCAAGCAGGGCGCCTCCCCTTCCCTTGATCAGGTCGCCCGTCGGCGACACCTCATCTGCGCCGTCCACGTAAATCTCCAGCAAGGGGCTTCCAGCGGGGAACGAGATAACGTCCACCCCCAAGGATGAGAGCTCTATGGAAGTTGACGAGCTAGCGCTGGCGACTTTACGGCCCCTCAGGAGGTCTACCGCCTTCCTTACAAAGGCGCGTACGGTGCTCCCCGCGCCGACGCCTATAGGGCCCTCCTTCTTAGCCAAGACCTCCCTCAGCAGCTCTACGGCGCCCGTTGCGGCAAGCTCCTTGGGGTCGCAGCCCACGAGCCCCCTACCGCTTTGCCCTTAACCTCTTGCCATATAAGAGTGAGAGGGCCTGCTTGATGATAGCTGACGGCCACGCCCACGTAAATCCCTTAAGAGGACTGATCGCGCGTGAACTAGCCAAGAGGTTTCTCAGGTCAGGGGGCTGGTTCATAGCCCTGGTCTCCGTCTCCCCCTGGGACTACGGTCTTGACATCACTAACGCTGAGGCCGCTTATAGGGATGTCCTCAGGTACCATGAGAGCGCCTGTAGGGAGGCTAGGGAGGCAGGACTTAAGGTCGCCTGCGTAGCTGGCTTTCACCCTGCTGACGTGGATAAGCTTGTGGACTCTGGCCTTAGGTCGTCTGAGGTGCTTGATCTGGGCCTAAGGGTCCTTAACTACATAACGTCCCTTTGCAGGTCAGGGAGGCTTGACGGAATTGGCGAGGTTGGACGTCAACACTATAGGACTGCCGCTGACAGGGTGTTGGTCTCTGAGCTGATACTGGAGGAGGCGGCGCTGAAGGCCCAGGAGCTAGGGTGTGTGGTCCACCTGCATCTTGAAGACGTAGGGCCTGAGACCGTTAGCCTAACTCATAGAGCCCTCTCCAGGCTTGGGATAAAGCCGTCACCCTCAATAGTGTTTCACCACGCGAAGCCCAGCATGGTCAGGGAGGCCCTGTCCTTGGGCTACTCAATAACGGTCCCTGGCAGGACGGCCGTAATAGCTGAGGCCATAAAATACGGCGACAGCTTTATGGTCGAAAGCGACTTCCCAGGGGTTGAGATCCCGAGGGCACTGAGGCCCTGGGACCTAGCGGCTGCTGAGGAGGAAGCTCTGAGGGGAACGCCTGACCCTGAAAGGGCCCTGAGGCGTATAAACGTGGAGGCTGTCGTCAGGGCCTATGGAGTTGAGCCGCCCTAGGCGAAGTCCACCACCTCTAGCGCCTCGTGCCTCTCAAGCTTTCTAACTGTCAGGTACCTGTATGAGACCTGCTGAAGGAAGGTGTTATGGCCCTGTATCATGACCGAGTGCAGGCGCGCGTTCGCGCTTTTAAGCATCCTCTGAAGGACCTCAGGGCTAAGCCTGTCCTCGCCGTCCGTTATCAATACTACATCGCTCAGCCTCTCACGGCCGCCCAGCTTGAGCTTCCCTATGTCCTCGACGGCTGCCGATATCGCCCTAGTTATATCGGTGCCGCCGCCAGCCCTAACCCTTGCTAAATACGAAAGAACCCTAAGCACGTCATTAGGCTTTGAACTTCCTTTGACCATCATCATGCTATACGGTATTGAGTTGAAGAATCTCACCACAAAGGTGCGGCCCTCATCGATAGCCTTTTTGAAGAGAGCTACCGCGACGGCGCGGGCCCAGTCTATCTTCGACCCTACCATGCTTCCGCTCTTGTCAAGGAGGACGTATATGGGCCCCCTTGTGGCGGGCAGCTCCTTCTGGTAGAGCAGCAGCCTCCCGTTGGCCAGGTCCGCGTAAAACAGGTCGTCAGGCAGCGCTAGCTGGCTGTAGTGTACCCTCTCGAAGTCCCCTCCGTACTCAAGCCCTGATACCCAGCCCTTGGAGAACTTCGTTGACCCACGCCCCCAGGCTGCTGGCAGCTTAAGCCCCTCTATCTTCTCAAGTATCCTCGCCACGTCGGTCTCCCTGGCGAGCTTCAGGACCAGCTCGGCCGAGCTCTCCAGGGAGAACACGCTACCGCGGCCGGCTCCGAGCCTCTCGGCTACCATCTTTATCTTCTTGGCCATCTCGGCGTCCTTCATTGCAGCTTCGGCAGCCCTCTGGGCCGCCTCCTCCACGCTGGGCTGGCCTGCCTCAGGTCCCTTGCCCTGCTCCTCCTGCTCCCTGGACTCCCTGCCCTGTTGCCCCCCTTCTGAGGGGGGCAGGAGCCTGCTGAGCCTCTCAATGAAGGACGCGGCGGCCACCACGCTGGTTAGGCTGTCAGCGGTGGTGTAAGCCTTTGCCCTCCAAACGTTCTCGCTTCTGACCATGGCCGAGATCACGGCCCTCCTAAAGGCCATGTCTTCGTCGTCTGACTCCCCCTGACTCTCAACAAACGGGACGGGCAGGTAATAGGTGTAGAAGACGTCGAGGGCCAGCGGGGCGTTTAGCCTGGGGTCAAGCCCCCGCTCCGCTATCCTCTTAGCTATTGAAAGGATCTTCTCGCCTCTATACATCCTGACCTCGTCAATGGGCCCTATCTCTGGGAAAACGCTTACGGGACGCTTCTGGCCCTTGCTAACAGGGTCCTCCAAAGCCGCTACCTCACATGTTGAGCTTTATCATTATCTCCTGGGTTATGTTCTCTATCAGCTCGTTGACCTCCTCTGCCTTTCTCCTGATCTCCTCGTCCTCAACGTCCTGAACGAGGCTCTGTATCTTGCCCTTTGCAACCTTGAGGTTCTTATATATGTCAAGGAGCCTCGGGTCAAAGGCCTCAAGCTGGGCGACCGACCTCTCGGAGGCCCTGACGTTGGCCGCTATCTCCTCAAGCTCCCTGAGTATCCTCTCCTTTGTCTTCAGCTCCTCAATAAGTATAGTGTTCACTTTGTCAAAGTCGTCTACGTCTCTTGGCACCGTGTACTTTAGAACTACTAGGTCGGACTCCGTAGCCTGAAGCCTCCCGTTAAGCAACGCGTGCGCAGCCACCGCCTTCATGATCTTCCCCTTCCTCCTATCGCTTATGTGAAGCTCCTTCTCATTCATTATCATGAAGAGCCTCAGGAGCTTGCTCTTGATGGGGGTTAGGTCAACCTTGAACAGCAGCGAGTTGAGCATCCTGAGGTCCTCCATGCCCATCACCTTAGGGGGCCTCTCCACGTTGCCCATCTCAAGCTTCCAGGCCGCGTCGATGAGGCTCTCCCAGGCCTCCTCGTCCAGGGGCTTCACGTTCTGCCTAAAGAGGAACCTGTCGTAAAGGGCCTCAAGCTCGGGCTCCTCGGGAACCCTGTTTGAGGCCCCTACAAGCGTCCAGAGGGGGACCTTTATTTCAGTGTAACCATCGTAGAGGACCCTCTCCTGCATTATGCTGAGTATGCTGTTGAGCACGGCGCTGTTGGCGTTAAATATCTCGTCCAGGAAGGCTATCTCGGCCTCAGGCAGCTTCCCAGTCGTTATCCTCCTGTAGGAACCCTGTCTCAGGGCCCTTATGTCAAGTGGGCCAAAGAGCTCACTGGGCTCGGTGAACTTAGTCAGCAGGTACTTAAAGAACTTGACGTCAAGGAGGTCGGCTGACCTCCTGGCCATAGCGCTCTTGGCGGTGCCTGGCTCACCTATTAAGACCACGTGCTCGCCTGTCAGCAGGGCCAAGGTTATAACTAAAGCCTCCTCATGTCTGCCCACGAAGGGGCTTTCAAGCTCCGTAAGGAATTGTGAAGCCAGCTTCATGAGCTCTTCAGGGCTCTTGGCATTCTGCACCCTATTGAACACCTGCTTCCAAGAAGCAAGAGCAGTTGGGCAGTGAAAACCTTTTGCACAGGCTAGGCCGGCCAGTGCAAGCTATAGCGCGCTTAGGCCGCCCTGAATCTCAGCCAGGAAGGGGCCTTCATCAGCCCCTCCTTCGATCCTTATCGAGACCTTAGGCAATATCATCTTAATTAGGTCGATAACCGTGCGAGCATGGGATGTTAGGGAGGCCCCTCCTAGCCTCGAGGTACCTGAGGCCAAGGCCGCGTAAACCAGGAGCATGTCTGACGCGTGGCTGTCCAGAGCCATGCCTGTGCTCAGGTCCTTTCAGGAGGGCTGACGCGGCCTCCTTACCCACCTGCTCGGCCGGCTTACCCCTTTCGCCCAGCGAGTCCCCGCCTAGGATGGACCTCTCGGTTATCGCCCACAAGGTTATTCCGCTGCCGGGACCAAGGTGAGGGTCAGGCTTTCCCTCATAATGCTCTACTTCTATCTTTATGGGCACCTTGAGCGTCCTCAGGACCTCCTCAGCGGCCCTCGCCTGCCTTACAGCGACGTGCGAGGGGAGCCTGACGCAGTGGCTTAGGCCTCCAACGCTTAGGACCTTCCCCGAGCTGACGAGCTCCAGGGGCCTCAGCTTAGAGCCGCCCTGGGTTGCCACTATCACCTCGCCGCCCCCTCTGGGGTAATGCCCCCTCTTGACCAGGCTAACGGAGAAGTCAAAGCCTGCCTTAGCGAGCAAGGGCCTCAGGACGAACCTTATATAGTCAATAGGTGGCGACATAGGCACGTCGGTGCCCCCTATGACCCTGACGCTCATAGGGTACTCTGAGACGGCCATGAGGGGCATTATGGCCTGGAGGAGCAGCGTGACGCTCCCGGCTGTACCTATGTTAAATGTAAAGCTACCGCCCTTAATCTTTCCCGGGTAGAACACTATCTCGGTGGAGCCGAGCGTAGCGCCCTCAACCCTCGCCCCAGAGAGCTCCGCCAGCGCCTTCACAGAGGCCATGTGTTGATGCTGAAGCCCTGGCCTTGACCTCTTAGCCCTTATGTTGTATACCCTGACGGGCCTACCAGTTATGGCCGACAGGGCGAGGGCTGTCCTCAGTATCTGCCCTCCTCCCTCGCCCATGCTTCCGTCTATGTTAACAAATTCCAAGAAGATCCCAGAGGTTAGGTCGTATGTGGCCCTATAAACACGCTTAGTCTTAAGGACGTGGGGCTAGGCCCTTCTCGAGGAGGGCTATCCACTCCCACATCTCATCTATCTCGCGCTGAAGCCCCTTCAACTTCTCCGGGTCCTTGAGGACCGTCTGGAACCTGCCCTGCAACTTGAGGTACTCTGTGAGCGGCGCCCTCCTCTTTGGGTCCCTGACCATGCCACTGTATGGGCTCAGCCTGAACTTGCCGTTCTCGTACTCAAACAGCGGGAAGGCCCCCGTCTGGACGGCCAGCTGGGCCACCTTGACTGTGAGGCTTGGGTCGAATCTCCAGCCTACAGGGCATGGCGCGTGGAGGTGAATGTACTTGAACCCCTTGATCGAGGCGGCCTTCCTCAGCTTCTCTATGAAGTCCTGTGGATAACCGACCGTTGCTGTGGCTACATAGGGCACGCCATGGGCTATCATTATGAAGGGCAGGGGCTTCTTCTTCTCGGTCTTCCCGGTCCAGGTGGTGGTTGTCCAGGCGCCGAAGGGCGTTAGCCCGCTCCTCTGAATGCCCGTGTTCATATAGGCCTCGTTGTCGACACAGATGTAAATTATGTTGTCGTTCCTCTCTGCGGCCCCGCTGAGGGCCTGGAACCCTATGTCTGCAGTGCCCCCGTCGCCGGCCCACACGACCACCTGGTAGTCCTTGCCCATGGTCTCGAAGGCCGCCGCCATGCCTGACGCGGCGCTAGCGGCTGAGGCGAACACTATGTTGAGGATCGGGAAGTTGATCCCGCTCCTGGGCGCTATCCCCTGGATCACGCTGCTGCAGCCCGCTGGTATGACGAGAACGGCCTTGTCCCCCAGCGCCATCTTGACGTACCTTAGGCCCATGGTCTCAGGACAGCCTGGGCACGCCGCGTTGCCCGGCATGCCGTACCTCTTCCGCGGCAGGTCAGTCAGCCTGAACGGCATTAGGCCACCACCTCCTCGGCCAGCTTAGAGTACTTCTTCGGCAGAAGCCACCTCCTTGGCTCATAGACCCTGCCACGCTCCTCCACCTTTGATACGAAGTCCCTCACCTCGGAGGCGAAGTCCTCAGGCTTCACGTCAACGCCTCCTAGACCAGCTATGACCCCCCTTAACGAGGTCTGGCCGTAGAGGGTCGCCGCGGTGTCCGTGAACAGCTGACCGTAACTTCCAAACGATATGCTTCTGTCAAAGACTATGACGCCCTTAACGTTAACGAGCCTCTCCCTGATGAACTCCTCAGGCCATGGCCTGATGAACCTGACCCTGGCGACGCCGGCCCTTATGCCCTCCTCCCTCAGCTGCTCCGCGGCCTTCTTAGCGTCGCCAGCCCAGCTCCCCGCTAGGAGCATAACATAGTCAGCGTCGTCACAGAGGTAGCACTCTACGAGCCCGCCATAGCGCCTGCCAAAGGCCTTGCCGAACTCCACATCGACCTCATCAATGACCTTCTTGGCCGCCTGCATCGCCGTCTGTATTGAGAACCTCATCATGTAGTACTCGTCGTCGTTAGCTATGTTGCCCATGACGACGTTGCTCTCAGGCGTTATCATGTATGGCTGCCTCCTGGGTGGGAGCCAGGCATCAACGTCCTCCTGAGGCGGCACGTCAACGGGCGCCACCGTGTGTGACAGTATGAAGCCGTCCAGGGACACGATCATAGGTAGGTACACCCTGGGGTCCTCGCTTATCCTGAAGGCCTGTAGGGTGAGGTCGAAGGCCTCCTGGTTCTCTTGGGCAATCGATATTATCCACCCCGTGTCCCGCTGATCCATAACGTCACTGTGCTCCACATGTATGTTCCAGGGCGGCCCTATGGCCCTCGCGACCACAGCCATAACCACTGGTATCCTAGCTCCGGCAGTCCACCAGAGGACCTCGTGCATATAGAGAAGCCCATGGCTTGAGGTCGCCGTGAACGCCCTCGCTCCAGCGGCGGCCGCCCCCAGGGTGGCGGCCATTGCTGAGTGCTCGCTCTCCACTCTGATCATCTTGGCCTCAAGCTCCCCCTTCTCGATCATCTCGGCGAGCCTCTCAACAATGGTGGTCTGCGGCGTTATTGGATAGGCCGCCACGACCTTGACCCTAGCCAGCTTTGCCGCCTCGGCCACCGCGTGGTTACCGGTTAGCGCCCTCTTGGTCACTGCCCCTCACCTACCACCTCAGGCACCATCTCTATGGCGTGGGTCGGGCAGACCTCGGCGCAGATGCCACAGCCCTTGCAGTACTCGTAGTCCACGTAGACGTAATCGTCCTCCCTCCTCAATATTGTGTCCTCTGGGCAGTAGAGCCAGCAGAACAGGCACTTTATGCACTTGTCCAGGTGAACTACTGGCCTCTCGGTCCTCCAGAGGCCCGTCTTGCCTGAGGAGGCTGGGGCTGGATATGATATTGGGGCGAACCACAGGGTCTTCGGCTCAACCACTTCAACCTGGCCCAAGCCCGATCCCTTTGTACCCATTCATGAATACCAATTCCACCTTATATAATGTTTATATGTATTAGTTATGCTTTCCATGTTAGGCCCGCTCTTAACACAACCTGGCCTCATTAAAGGACCTCAGGGCAGCCTCGCCGTTAGCCTTGGCCAGGGCTGGGGAAGTGAAGTACTCCGATATAGCCTTAGTGATTGATTCTACACTAACGACGTTTGTTGCCTTGCTGAGGGCTCCCAACATGGCCGTGTTGACCGTTGGCCATCCGCTTACCACAAGGCCAAGCTCCTTCGCTATCTTGGTCGCGTTCACACAATAGGTCTTGTAGCCCTGGATGGGTGACGTGTTAACTGGGGAGTTTATGACGACTGTTCCCCCCTCCTTTAGCCCTCTCGTCACGTCAACCATCTTGAGGAGCTCGTAGTCAAGTACCACCACCACGTCTGGGCGCTCAACGCTGGAGTGCACCTGTATGGGGGCGTCTGACACCCTTGCGTACACCTCGACCGGGGCCCCTCTCCTCTCCGCGCCGAAGTTGGGTATGGCCTGGGCCCACTTGCCCTCGAGCAGGGCGGCCCTGGCCAATATGGTCGCGGCCGTCACCGCCCCCTGGCCGCCTCTCCCGTGGAACCTCAGCTCTAGGTACAAGGGGGTCCCTCCAATGTTCATAGGGGGAGCCCTAAAATATGCTAGCCTGTCTTGGTGGGCTCCAAAGGAAATCGAGGGGTCCTTTTAAGCCAGGGGATCCGCGCCTCCCTCACACCCCTCCATTTCCTATGCAAGGTTTGACGGCCAGTGACAGGTGTCCCCTGACTGTGTGGCATCCCGCTACTTATAGTTAGTATAAAATGTCCTGAATTTTTGCCAAAATTAGACAAATACGGTCGTACAACCATTATACAAAATGACTCTAACACGTTTTATATAGTCATAGAGCCCTGCAAACAACCCTTACAGAACAGCTCCACAGGAAGTCGAGGGGGCGGGGCCTCCCTACCGCTGGTGGGCTTCATAGGAAACGGAGGGGTGATAACTGGGGAGTTAACTAGGGTTTTCGTAGACCCTGAGGACGTCTGACGCCTTAAGTCCAACGGGTAGCGAGGCGAGCGTTGGCAGAGGTCCTCCAGCAGGGGTCAGGTGTCTCAGCCTGCCGGCCTTGGGCAGGTAGAGGCCAGGCCGAAGCGCCCTGGGTAGCTCCACCTCAATCGCTGCGTCCTCGGGGAGCCTGAGGCCACACCTGGGACACCTGTAGCCCTTACCCCTTCCGAGGCTCTCCATGGTGGACCCGTCCCTTGGGCAACGGGGTGGCAGCTTGGTCAGGGCCTTTGAGACCCTGAGAACCCTCATCAGCTCGGCGGCCACCGTCAGCCTGCCAGAAGGCGAGTAGGGCCTGACCCCACCCCCGACCTCAATATAGTCGCCTGGCACGAGCTCCTCCGCGGCCTCTGTCAGGGGGCCCGTCTCCCTGAAGAAGGCCACATCTATGAGGCCACGCTCAGTCATAAGACTTAATACGACATGTCCTCGGGGGACCTTGATAGGCCTGGAAGCCACGGTTCCCCTGATCAACACGGATCTATAGGGCCTTAGCTCTCCTTCAACCAAGTGGACCCCTGTGTGCTGATTCGACCTGTAGAGGACTGCGAAGTGAGGCCTCTCACAGAGGGCGCCCTCGAACTGCCAGAGCTCGTCAGGTCGCAGCCCCCTGAAGCCAGCCAGCACTGGGTCCGGCCCCCCTGGGGCGGCCGCGACCACACGCTCCTCAAGGTCGAGGTTGTTGACGGTTGCCGAGCTCTCGGCCTCTGCCAGGAAGGCCTCCCCGAAGTCAACACATCGCCTCGAGCCCCAGAGCTCTGGAAGCCTGTAGAAGGTGAGCTCAAACGTGTAGGGGTCGCCAGGGGCCAGCGCGGCCAGGGCTGAGGAGGCGCCTATAACGCCGCGGCCCCCTCTGAAGCTCCCCCCAACCTTTACAAGCGCCCTCTCGGCCAGGTCCCTGGTCACAACGTCGGTTAGCGCCTGCCTGTAGAGGGCCCTCATGGCTGGGTCATCCCATACAGGCCCCTCCACGACAACAACTCCTGGGGACTTGCCCGGCAGAGGAGGCCTCGGGGTTGTGTAGTCCTGGGCCAGCTGCCACGCCAGCTCCAGGACGTCCATGAGGTCACCACTATAGAATAACCTCAACACAGTTGCGCCGTTCCCCCTGGTCTTCCAGGGTATGTTCGGGTTGAGCCTCACGAGGAGGGGATAGTCGGCCAGGAGGGCCTTTGAGCCCAGCTCATTAAGCAGGATCCCTGTCAGGTGCGTCGTACAGCCCCCATACTGGCTGTCCGTGTCGTCAAGGGCCACGCTTACCAGGCGCCCTGTCAAGGCCGCCAAAGAGTCGACGGCCGCACCTATAAACTGCCAGGTAAGCCCTCTTACAGCGTTCTACATAAGAGAGTTTTACTTGACCAAGTAAAAATTCATGGTACCAGGGGGATACTAGTTTATAAAGTCTGTTGAACAACTCGCAGGCCGTGAGGGGCTTGGGAGGTACAGGCTCTAAGGGCCTTCCGTGGTCGGCCTTTGCAGCCCTTTCGTTGGGAATGATGGTTTACGGCCTAGCAGAGAGCTACGGCCCGGTCACATACGCCAGCGGTCTGACGAAAAACGCCTGGCTCAGCTACGGCCTCCCCTTCGTCTTTGGCGGCATAGGGGCCCTCCTGGCCGGGTACTTATCAGATAGGCTCGGCAGGAGGAGGGCCTTCATACTCACCGGCGGCCTCCTGCTCTTAGGCCTCCTGCTGTACATACCTGTTTACCTGAACTGGACCTCATCAGCGTTGGGACAGGCGCTGCTCGTAGCCTCAATAGCCATAGTGGGAATGACTGCCATAGGCCTTGAGACACCGATACTGGCCGCCATAGCCGAGGGGGCCGACCCTCAGGGGAGGAGCAAGATGCTAGTGCTGGCCCAGAACTTTGGTAACCTGGGGGTGGCGCTGGCGTTCGTCCCTCTTGTCCTGCTTCACGGCCAAGCAGCTCAGACCGTCCAAGTAGAGACAGCCCTTCTCCTGATGTACTTGGCCCCCACGGTGGCGCTGATAATAGCCTTCCTCAGGGCTTTTGAGAGCCTTCCATGGATAGCTGCAAGGACAGGTACCATTGACGTTAAGGAGGCCTGGAAGCAGGTTGACGGGGGCGCTGCCCCAGTTCAACCCACCGCGGGGCTCGGGGCCAGGTTTGCAACGCTCCTGACGATAGGGATAGCCCAGGACGTGGCCTTCGTGTACGTAACCTATGGAGCGGCGTCCTTCTTCACGTCAACGTTCTCCGGGCTCTCGGCCTCAAGCCTTGCGCCCATGGTCGGCGGCTTCGTGATGACCATAGTTGGGGTGCTGACGGGGCTCTTCATAGCCCACAGGGTTGAGAGGAGGCCCTTCGCCCTGCTCTCGTTCGCCCTACAGGCGGTGTTCTGGGCGGCTCTGGCCGTAGCTGCGTACCTCACAGGCTTCACTATGAGCTGGCTGATGCTGGCGTTGTTCGTCCTGAACTTCGTGACGGTTGAGCTGACCTGGGCCTCAAGGGCGCTCCTGGAGCCCGAGCTCTTCCCAACCAAGGTAAGGGGCCTCTACATCTCCCTCGTGAGGATGTCCGTATGGGTCATCACCGGCGTCATCACCGGACTCATGACTAACCTGAACCCCCTGGCGACAGACTTCACGGCAGCAGCCCTGGTCATGGGCTTAGTGGCGGTGGCAGGCGCTGCAGGCGCGGCCTTCTGGAGGTTCTACGGGTTCGAGACGGCCAACAGGAGCCTGGTGGGCCTCGACCTACATCACATAGGCCCCATCGCTGAGCGTAAGGAGGCCAGGAGCTCCTGAAAACCATAAAATAAAATACTGTTAGCACTAGGAGGAAAGCTCACTTCTCCTTACCGGTCACTATAACGCTTGTCAGCGTGCTCTTAACGCCGTCAAGTTTCCTTATCTTATCGGTGATGAGGCTCCTCAGCTTATCCATGTTCTCGGCCTCGACGAACACCACCAGGTCATGAATTCCGTAGACCATGTAGACCTTCTTCACCTCGTCGATCTTAAGGAGCTCGTTGAATATGTCGTTCTCTTTACCGACGTCCGTGTTGATCATAACTATAGCTTGGGCGGCCAAGGCTGCACCCACAAAAAGAATATAGCGAAGAGGTCGCTTTTAACCTTTTAGTTAGGGGCTTATAATTGCTCCCGCACAGCCTGGCGCAAAGGTTTATAGAGCGCCTAGTCTTCAACAACGATGGGGGCCCGTAGCTCAGCACGGTAGAGCGCCCGGCTCATAACCGGGTGGTCGGGGGTTCAAATCCCCCCGGGCCCACGTCCTAGTGTTTACCCGTGGCGTAACTTCTCCTTACTTATAATTCCGCCACGGGCACCCCTCTTAAGGGATCATACACAGTCACCCTTGAGTCATTGGGGCTGGTCGAGGGGAACACCACCACCCTCCCATCCACGCCTTTTGTCACCCCCACCCTCGTGAGCAGAGCCCGTCATCAGGTAGGGGGTCACCAATGATAGCTGCTTCTGTAATACAATACCATATAAAAGCGACCCGCGTCAAAATGGTATTTAGAGGTGATTAAAACAGCTAGTAGTTACGTAGGAGCGTTACGGTCATGGCTCTTCAGCTGAGCCTCCAGCAGGCGGCCGCGCCAACATGACCTCCTAGTTCTCCATCAACAGCTTGACGTGAGGGCCCTGGTCACGAAAAGCAATTCAGCCTTGGCGGCCTTACCAACAGCGCAGCTGTGAGGAGGGTGGAGCGACTCTGAGAGGTGATGAGCGACTTTCCTCTGAGCTGCGAAACTTTTAGAGTATGTTTAACGAGTAAAGAAAGGCTTTTAAACAAGCTGTATACAGGCCTCAAAATAATGTAGGGTGACTGCCATGAAGGTGCCGAGCAGGGTTGACACGCTCTTCGTGGGGGGAGGAGGCGCCTCCTACCCTGGGGCCTTTGAGCTCGCCAAGGCGGGCCAGAGCGTTCTAATGGTTGACGATAAGGGCAACCTAGGGGGCGACTGCCTCTACGCTGGCTGCATACCCTCTAAGTCCGTCAGGACCAGGATCCTTGACTATACTTCGACAACCAATAAGGTCGACCCCGACGAGGTCTGGAAGGCGGCAATAGAGCTGAAGGAGTGGGTTCAGGAGATAAGGTATGAGCAGCACATGGAGGAGATAAAGGAGCACGAGCCAAACCTCGCGTTCTTAAAGGGCTGGGCCGTCATAGAGGGTCCCAACAGCGTGCGCATCTCAACAGAGGAAGGGGAGGTGAAGGTGGAGACCAAGAACCTCGTCATAGGGGCCGGCGCTGAGAACGTCATCCTCAACATACCTGGCAAGGAGCTCGTCCTGACGAGCGACGACCTGTTCGCCTACAGGAGGGCCATCAAGAGGCCTCCGAGGTCCCTTGCGATAATAGGGGGCGGCTACATAGGCGTTGAGGTAGCCGACATGCTGTCAAGGCTGGGCGTCCGCGTGACGATTGTTGAGATGATGGACAGGCTTCTGCCAAACATGCCGCCCGACATATCAAAGGCCGCCATGCAGAGGATGCAGGAGGCGGGCGTTGACGTTCACCTGGGCTTCGCGGCGGCTGGCATAGAGAGGAGGGGGGAGTACAAGGTCCTTAAGGCTAGGTCAAAGGACGGCAAGGAGCTCGAGGTGGAGGCTGAGGAGGTCCTCATGGCCGTGGGCAGGAGGCCTAGGACCAGGAACTACGGCCTTGAGAGCCTTCAGGCCCAGGGCCTCGAGCTCGATAGGGGCGCCATCAAGGTGACGCCAGGCATGAAGACCACTATACCTAACGTCTATGCCACTGGCGACGTGACTGGGAAGGCCATGCTGTTCCACGCGGCCGTTAAGGAGAGCATCATAGCGGCTAAGAACATACTGGCCGGCGGAAGGGAGCTCTACAGGTTCAACTACCACTCAGTTCCGTACACCGTCTTCACCTACCCTGAGATAGCAATGGTGGGCTACACTGAGGAAGAGCTTCAGGCGGCCGGGATACCCTATGAAGTGGTGCTATACAGGCTGGCCGGGGACGCCCAGTCGCAGATAGTTGGCCACAGGGAGGGCTGGATGAAGATAATACTCAAGAAGGAGAGCCTCAGGGTGCTCGGCTTCCAGGCCTACGCGCACAACGCGGCTGACCTCAGCGCTGTCTTCGCCGTAGCAATAGAGAACAACCTGACGGCCAAGAACCTGGCCTGGGTGGCAGGGCCTCACCCGCTGACCTTTGAGGCCATAAACTACGCCATGAGGCCCTACTTCTGAGCCCTAAGGTAGCTGGCCCCGAACCTGAACGGGAGGAGGTCCTTGAGCCTCCACTTCATGACTCCCCCCTCAAGGGACGCGGAGTAGATGACGGTATTATCATCGCCAAACTCCGATATCACCTGGAGGCAGGCCCCGCAGGGCGGGGCTGGAGGACCCCTCTCAACGAGCACTAACACCTCCTTAATGGACCTCTCGCCCTCAGTTACGGCGTTAAATATCGCCACCCGCTCAGCGCACACCGTGAGGCCGTAGCTTGAGTTCTCGACGTTAACTCCCCGGTAAACCCTGCCCGAGGAGGCCCTGACGGCAGCGGCTACCCTATAGCCCGAGTAGGGGGCATAGGCGTTCTTTATTATAGAAAGCGCGGCCTCCAGCAGGTCCTGAGGGACCTCCTGCATTTTCGTAGCCCTTTGGCTACCCTCAGCTGACGTATAAGGGCTTATACCTATAGTTTGAATATAGTTTATATGTAGCTCTATAGGAGGTTATAAAAAATGTAGAGACGCTTAAATAGCTACTGTAGGATGTCCTCCCTATGGGGCTGAGCGATGGGACAAAGAACTGCTGCAGGGCTTTTTGAACACCTTGAGACGGACAGGCTTAACCTTGGTCACCTCAAGGTGATACTCCTCTCAGGCATGGGATTCTTCACGGACGCTTATGACCTCTTCAACATAGGCGTCATGATGCTCATACTGACGCCCCTCTGGGGCCTCACGGACCTACAGAAGGGCCTCCTAGCCTCAGCGGCCCTCTGGGCCACCATAGCTGGCCAGCTGCTCTTTGGAAGGCTACTTGACATTTTGGGCAGGAAGAAGATCTACGGCATAGAGGCCGCGATACTGGGCGCCGGCGCCCTGGCCAGCGCCTTCGCGGTGAACTTCACGACCCTTTTGATAACAAGGGTAATAATGGGCCTCGGCATAGGCGGTGACTACCCAGCCTCATCAACGATAGCCAGCGAGTACGCCCCCACCAGGAACAGGGGCAGGATGGTCGCCCTGGTTTTCTCTATGCAGGGCGTTGGAATAGCCGCAGCTGTAGCAGTTGGCCTGCTGTCTGCAGCCTATCTGCCGCCTGACCTGGCCTGGAGGGTCGTGGCCGCCATAGGCGCCATACCGCCCCTGTTCGTCATCTACTATAGGAGACGGATACCTGAGACGCCCCGCTACTCCCTGCTCGTCAAGGGCGATAAGTCTGAGGCAAAGAGTGCCTTCTCTCTCGTGGCTGGTAGCCTGGCGTGGGACCTGCCAGAGGCCAGGGCTGAGAGATACGGCGCTGCCGACTTCCTGAGGACTTTCTGGTTCACCCTGATAGGCACAGCCATCCCCTGGCTCCTGATGGACGTGGCCCTCTACGGGACCGGCGTCTTCTCAAATGATATAACTGTCACAATGATACCTGGCAAGTCGCTCGTGGCTCAGGTACTGAGGTCAGGGGTGCCCCTTCTGATAGGCGTACCTGGCTACTTCATCGCGGCCTACCTTGTTGATAAAGCTGGCAGGAAGAGCCTGCAGACCATAGGCTTCTCAGTAATGACATTCATATACGTAGTCCTCGCCCTCAGCTACACGGGCTTCGTGGGAAATCTAGGCGATGTCTATAAGTACCTGCTCTTCGGGCTCTCTTTCACATTCATAAACCTAGGCCCCAACACGACAACGTTCATAATTCCAGCTGAGGTCTACCCAGTCAGGTACAGGTCAACGGGACACGGGATATCAGCGGCGGCTGGCAAGGTTGGCGCTGCCCTGTCAACGATGTTTCTGCCCTTGCTTCAGACAAGGCTTGGCGTCGGCTCCCTCTTCGCGCTTCTGGCCTTGGTTAGTATAGGCGGCGCCTCGACAACCGTGGTCTTTACGCCAGAGGCCAAAGGCCTGACCCTTGAGGAGGCGAGCCGTGAGAGGCTGGTAGTTAAGTCGCCTCAGCCGCTCCCAGTTATGAGCTAAAGTCCCTGCCTGTAAGGGCCTCCCTTTATCAGTCAAGAAACACTTTCATAGGCATAGCCTGCTAAGCCGCTCTCATGCCTCCACGTGGAAGCCCCTCAGGCTTCTCCGGACCCAGTCCCCTCAGGGCCCTCAGCACCTTCAGAGCGCCTCTCCTTGACAGGTACTTGTTATTGTTGCCGCAGTATGGCGAGAAGACGCACCTGGGACAGCCGTCCTCACAGTTGCAGGAGCCCACTATGGCCTCCGCCATGTCTTCTATCTCCTCAAGCCTCTCAAAGACAAGCCTCGAGGCGCCGTTGCCCCCGACGTGCGAGTCATAGATCACTATGTGGCCCGTCGGGTAGCTGACCCCGCTTAGGTCAGTGTCGCTGGCCCCCACTATAGGCCTTGAGGCCGATATCAGGACGTGCTCAAGGGCGTGGTAAGCGCTCAGGCTCTGCTCAACGCCGCCGAAGTCCAGCAGGGGGTACTTGAGCATGACGCCCTTGGTGAGGTAGTCCCACTTGATGGGCTCCTCGTAGTAGACCTCGGAGAGCACCTGCCCCGACGACTCGTCCTTAACTACGTAGCCTCTGACCGATACCATAACGTGAACGTCCCCATAGGCTAGCCTCACCGGGCCGGCAAGCCTTGAGTCCTGAGGGGAGAAGTCTATTACGTCTATATCGTAGAGGGGCTTCGTGTAGAACGACACAGACTCAGGCAGGGGGGACAGCTCTGCCCTCATCCTTCCTAAGTCCAGTGACGTGGATAGGTATACCTTCCCTCCGTGGTAGTAGACGGCCCCCGGGTGAAGGTCGTAGAGAGCCATGGGCATCTCCCGCTCCCCTATCACGCGGCCTCCGCGGTGCAGCTTTACTATGGGGCCTGTGCTACGTATCCCCCTCGCCTCAACGTAGTCCTGGGCAGCTCGGGGCGTTGCAAGAACTACGTCACCTCTGGCCCGCACGAGACCCATCTCCTCAACTTCGTTAAGCACCTGGAGCAACGCTGCCGGCAGCCCAGAGGCCCTGAGGGCGCCCCTCTGGAGGCTGAGGGCAACCAGGTGAAGCTTCGCAACCTCCCTGTTGGAGGGCTCTATGTAGCCTGGGTCGGGCGGCCTGTTGAAAAAGTCGGCTGGCCTGGAGGCATAGTAGGCCTCTATGGGGTCATCGCCCAGCAGGGTTACGATGACCCCAGGCCTCCCCCTTCTTCCGGCCCTGCCTGCCCTCTGAAGGTAGCTTGAGAAGCTCTTGGGAAGCGACGCCATGACCACGGCGTCCAGGTCCCCTATGTCTATGCCCAGTTCAAGCGTTGACGTGGCTACTACAGCCCTAAGCCTGCCCTGGGCGAAGGCCCTCTCGACCTCCTTCCTCTGCTCAGCAGGCAGCCCGGCCCTGTGGACCCCCACCTCGGCGCTGAAGGACCTCTTAGCTATCCTGGCTACGAGCTCAGCCATCTGTTGCGAGTCCGTAAAGGCTAGCACCTTAAGGTCAAGCTTCGTCAGGGCCGAGATGAGGTAGGAGGCGAAGGACCACCGGCTATTGTTGCCGTAGTCTACGAAGAGGTGCGTGGCAGCGCCCCGTCTCCTGCGGGGCCCCCTGACCACAGTCACCTCCTTTGAGAAGAGCTCAGAGGCCAGCTGCTCAGGGTTCCCTATAGTAGCGGCCGACCCCACGAACTGGACCTCATCCTTGGCCTCCCTCTGAAGCCTATAGAGGATCCACTTGGCGTGGGACCCAAAGACGCCCTGGTAGACGTGAAGCTCGTCAAGGACCACGAGCCCTACGGTGCTTACCAGCTCCCTATAGTCCTTTGAGAGCGCCAGGCCCACGTGAAGCATGTCAGGGTTCGTTATCAGTATGGGCGGGGGGTTCTCGTAGATCCTCCTCCTCTCGTCCCTTGGGGTGTCCCCGTCAAGGACGGCAAAGGGGATCCCGACCCCAGACATCATTGAGGAGAGCCTCCTTGCCTGGTCCCTAGCCAGGGCCTTTGTTGGGTAAACCAGCAGGGCTACGACCTCACCCCTTGACCTCAGGGCCCTCTCGAGCACGGGTATCATGAAGGCCTCGGTCTTGCCTGTTCCAGTGCCTGAGATCACTACCACGTCTTCGCCCTTATTTGCAAGGTTTACGGCCTCCCACTGGAACCTGTAAAGCCTTTCAATCCCCCTTGACCTTAACATGTTAATGAGAGGCTCTGACAGGCCTGCCTCGCTAACAGGGGGGCCTGGCTCTGGGTCCCCGTAGAACTCGTTGTACTCATAGATTACCTTACCTCCCTTATCACTAACGGCCTTCCTGACCTCAGCGGTCAATCCCCTTAGCTCTTCCATAGTTCCTGCGCCTCACGTACGGCGTAAGGCCTAACGCTTCAACGGCCCTGTCAACGGTCCACGAAAGCTCTGGGTCGCCCTCCGAGTACCTGAGCTTAAGGCGCTCGTACTTGACCTTGAGCCTCAGGGCCCCAGAGTCGTCATATACCATGAAGAGCCCCTTGACCCTCCTCCTGAGCCCCATGGTCAGCGAGGCCAGCACCGCCACCTCGCCCTTGTTCAGGGTAACCGTGACGGTGCCTGCCTCGCCCCTGCTGTATGTCCCCTTGCCGGGCTTCACGGGTTTGCTTATGACTTCCTGCCTGCCATGCCCTAGGATGACGACAACGCTCCTCCTGGCGTGAAGGCCCGTCCTGCTCTTGGTCAGCTCAACAGGCAAGGTTAACTCCATAAGGCTTCCTCCAGAAGTGAGGTTTGCCGGAGGATTCAAAGCTTGATGGCCGATGTTGAGGTGGCAGGCCTTGGCGTCGCAGGCTCGCTGCTGGCCGCGGAGCTAGCGAGGAGGGGGTTCAGGGTCATAGGCTTTGACCCAGTGGCCAGGTACGAGAAGCCTTGTGGCGAGCAGGTGACCTTAGAGCCCAGCTTCGCTAAGCTCCTGGAGACCCTGGACGTAATAAAGTCTGTCGTGAGGGAAGTCGATATACTTATAGATGGTGAACATGTGACTTCAGTCAGCCTAAAGGGCGCGCCCAAGTGGGTAATTATCGACAAGCCTCGCCTAGTGGCAGGCCTAAGGGACGAGGCCGAGGGCCTGGGCGTCACCGTGGTCAGGTCTAGCTGGCCTGGGCCCGGGAAGGCCGCGGTCTCAGTCGACGCGAGGGGGCCCTACTCTGTATCAAGCTTGAGCAGCGTGTTGGCGTTAAGGCTGATAGCTAAGGTCGATCGATGGAACCCCGAGGCGGCATGGCTTGACTTCAGGCCTGAGATGGGCGGCCTTTACTGGGTCTTCCCCTATGACACAGATGGACGGCTAGTTAACGCGGGCCTCGGCCTCCTGGGCGTCAGAGACGTAAGTGATCTCAGGACGAGGGCTGAGGAGTACTTGAGGGGGAAGTTTGGGAGCTTTGGGGTCATTGACCTAAAGGGGGCGCCTATAGCCGTGTTCAGCCCCGTCAGGCTCAGGTCTGGTCACGTCCTGAGGGTGGGCGAGGCGGCAGGCCTCGTGTTGACCTGGAGCGGTGAGGGCAACAGGCCGGCTCTCCTGTCTTCGCGGGCCTTGGCAGAAGTTATGTCAAGGCTTGGCCCTGACGACCTAAACCTGGTCGCTGACGCGTACTCAAGGTCCATAGGCGACCTTGTTAAAATGACCACTATGTCAAGGGCGCTCACTTACCTGACCTTCTCAATGGGTTCATCACGGTCTTTGATGAGAGCCCTGCCTGGATGGTTCTGGACCCTTTACGTAAGGCAGGAGCTCAGCCTTAACGACATAGCTAAGGCCCTCGCCGAAGCTATAGAGTCGGCAAGCCACATTAAACCTTCAGGGCCCACATAAAGAGGGCCCGATGAGGACTTGGGGGGCCTGAGATTATATGAATGGCTTAGACCAGCCTGAGGGCCTCAAGCAGCTTTTATTGCAAGGCCTTGCAGCCTAAGCAGGGGGCAGGCGTTGGTCACGGTAATCCCTGGCAGCGACACGGTCTCCAAGTCGTTTTCGTCCTCGCTTGCCTCCCCGCTTGGGGCTAAGCTATGCGAGCCCACATTTAAGACGTTCCCTGACGGAGAGGCCTACGTCAGGTTGCCGTGCGACCTCAGGGGCGAACAGGTAGTAGTGGTCAAGACTATGGTACCCGATCAGGACAGCTCTCTTGTGCAGGCTTTGCTGATGTCGGACGCGGCAAGGGAGGCCGGCGCTGAGAGCGTGGCGCTGGTGGCCCCATACATGGCTTACTCAAGGCAGGACAGAGCCTTCCTCGAGGGCGAGCCAGTCAGCATAAGGGCAGTGATGAGGGCCTTATGGTCAGCTGGCTACTCAGCCCTCGTCACGATCGAGATTCATAAGGAGGAGAGCCTTAAGCACTTCCCAGGTACAGCAGTAAGCGTCAGGCCCTTCGCCTTCATGGCTAAGGGCTTAGGGCTGGACTCTAGCTACGTAGTCCTGTCGCCTGACATTGGCGCTCTGCCAAGGGCCCGTGATCTGGCCCTGAGCCTGGGCGCCAGCTATGATTACATAGAGAAGTTAAGGGACAGGGTCACCGGTGAGGTGAGCATGAGACCCAAGGAGCTCAGCGTGAGCAACAAAAAGGTCGTTATAGTTGACGACATAATAAGCACGGGAACTACTGTGGCCAAGGCGGCCCAGATGCTGAGGTCTATGGGAGCCGTTGACGTGAAGGTCCTGGTGGCCCATGCGCTCCTGGTCCCTGGCGCTGAGGGGAGGCTGCTCGAGGCAGGCATTACGAGGGTTTACGCCGCCAACACCACGCCAGTGACCTCCGCTATGGTCTCCCAAATTGACGTAGCGCCCTTGGCAGCTGACGCCCTAAGGTCACTGCTGAAGGTGGCCTAGCCCCTTATCTCAAGGAGCGCCTCAGCGTTGTCAACAACCTTCCAGTCCTCGCCGACACCCACCACTACGAGGGCCCCCGTGACCCTTGAGCCAGCCTTCCTGGCGAGCTCAACAAGGGCCCTCAGGGTATGACCATGTATGCTGAAGTCGTCAACTAGGAGGACCTTTGAGTCCTTGGGCAGTTCCCTCCTGGCGACGTAGAACATCGTATAGGAGGCGGGGCCTGAGAAGTAAACGGCCTCAAGCACAGGCTCACCTATTGGGGGCTTCTGCTTCCTCGCGACGACTATAGGCTTGCCTGACGCCAGACCTATGGCAGTGGCCAGGCTTATCCCGCCGGCCTCAGGCGTGAGCACCCTGTCAAAGTGCCCGCCGAACCGCCTAACGGCATACTCAGAGACCAGGGCCAGCGCGTAGGGGTCCAGAGTTACGCCAGCGATGTTGTAGAAGCCTCCATAGACCTTAACGGCCTTGGCCACAAGGGACGTGATAACGTCCCTTGAGAGAAGCCTCTCCAGGATCAGCCTAGCGTTGCCCTCCGATGGAAGCGTCGCGCCCGTGGCATACCTGGACAACATGGGCGCAGGCATGCCGAGAAGCTGGGAGAGCTCCGTCAGCGAGAAGAACCTCCTCGCGGCCCTGAGGAGCTGGGCCGCCCTGAACCTGTCCGCCTGAGCGACCTCCGGGCCCATCTGCCTTCAGGGCCCTCAGGGGCTGAACCCCCCTTTTACATTAATAGAAACCTTTTATACTAGTAACTTGTTGACAGGTCTCATGGACGACCCCTCACCTGATGGGGGCGATGCCCAAGGGCGAGGGTAATGAGGCCGACGAGGGTCATGGCTGCCGTAGATGGGGCCCCGTGCCGTTGGGCCTGACGGCCGCCCATGACGCCACGGAGGGCGTAAGCTCCCTGCGGCAGGAGGTGGAAGTCCCTAGGCGCAACGAGTGAACGTAAACAGACGAGGACGAGCACCTAGGAACAAACGGCAGAGAGCTTATAGGCCTCTACAAAACGGCCCTCAAAGGACGAATGGAGGGGGCGACTTGTACGCAGAGTACACTGTCTACGAGTGGGTCGGAGTGAGGCCTGACCTAGCCTTCACGGGTGACCTAAACAAGGCGGTCCTTGATTCCCTCAGGGAGGAGCTCGAAGGCCAGGTGGACGAGACCCTCGGCATAATAATCAGCGTCATCGATGCTGAGGTCCAGGGCGACGGAGTTCTTCTCCCTAACGACCCCCAGATCTACTTCCCCGTGAGGTATCACGTCCTCACGTACGAGCCTGTGCTCCAGGAGGTCAGCATGGGGATAGTGCGTGAGGCCCGGGAGTTTGGAGTCTTCGTGAGCCTAGGCCCTACCGACGGCTTCGTTCACAGGAGCCAGCTCATGGACGAGGACGTGGATTATGTAGAGGAGAACAGGTCCTTTAAGGGGAGAGAGACGGGCAGAACGATCTCAATAGGTGACGTTGTCAGGGTCAGGGTGACCCAGGTGAGCAGGGCCTCAAAGAGGCTCGCGGTAATGAGGATAGGGCTGACCATGAGGCAGCCGTACCTAGGTAAGGAGGAGTGGCACAGGAAGGAGGCCAGGGGGTGAAGGGTCTTGAGCAGTGGTCAGGAGGGACTTGTTGACTACTCTGAGTTCGCCAGGCTCGACCTGAGGGTCGGAAAGGTGTTGTCGGCAGAGCCCGTGCCCAACAGCAGGAAGCTGATAAAGTTAACTGTTGACCTGGGCTCCGAGAAGAGGCAGATACTGGCTGGCCTTCAGAGGTGGTACAGGCCCGAGGACCTGGTGGGCAGGTACGTGATAGTCGTGGCCAACCTTAAGCCTAGGCAGATGGCTGGGCTCGTCAGCCAGGGCATGCTTCTGGCGGCCCCCTGCGGGGACTCGGAGAAGCCCGTCATACTTACGGTCGCGGAGCCTGTACAGCCTGGCTCCAAGGTCTGTTAAAGCCCTTTATCTTTCAGGCTACATCGATCCTAGGGCCCAGCCGTGAAGAGGGTTTTAAGAGGTGACCTAGTTGGTCAGGGGTGATCTAGAACCCACGCCAGGAGCTGGGCCCTGTCTTGAGGACCTGTTCAAGGGAATGAACGGTGACGATGTGGCCGAGCTGTTCTCAACCCTCGTAAACAAGGAGCATAACTACGTAGAGGTGTTGTTAGGCAAGGATGAGAAGAGGAGGCTTGAGGTCTACGCTAGGTGCTTCGTCTCGCTCAGGTGCCTCGAGGTAATTGAGGTGGTGGCAGAGCTCTGCGGCAGGGACGTCTCGTTGGAGCCCTTTGAGTGGCCAGAGGTTGACAAGGCTGAGGTCTTGAACGAGTGCCTAAGGCTTTCATCAAGGCCTGAGCCCCCTCTTAAGGTTCACAGGTTCCTTATGCAACTGGGCTTCGGCGAGCCGCAGGAGGTGCTCGGCTATAGGGTAGTGGAGGAAGGGGAGTTTGAGGCCTGAGCCCAGGTTCAGGGTCAAGGGATGGCTGAGCGACGAGGAGTTCAGGCAGCTGCTAGAGTTCTCCAGGTACGTGGGGAGGGAGAGAGGGCTATCTATATTTGAGCTTGACGAGAAGAAGCTGGCGGACTCTGCCCTAAGCCCTGCTGAGGTTCTGAGGACCCTCGAGTCCTTCAAGGACAGGATAATGCCTGAGGACTATAAGGACGTCCGAAGCTACATGGCTGAGAGAGGCTCTATAACTATATCTTATTCTCACGGCAGGCTGACTATATCGTCAAGGGTGTTCCTGAAGCCCCTTATCCAGGAGCTCGGGAGGCCTGAGGTCAAGTATGATAGCAGCGCCAAGTCATACGTGTCGCCGCCTTACCTCTACGCTGACCTCCTGAGGTTCTTCAGGTCAAAGGGGCTCCTAGTGAACGACCTGCTGGGGCTAGAGGAGAAGGCTAAGCTGCCGAGGTCCATCACGTTTAAGGGCGAGCTGAGGCCCTATCAGCAGGAGGCCCTAGAGGCCTGGGGGAAGAACCAGGCCCGTGGCGTGATAGTCCTGCCCACTGGGGCAGGCAAGACGCTGATTGCAGTGGCGGGCATCGCAAGGCTGGGGGTCAAGACGCTAATAGTAGTTGTTACTAAGGAACAGGTCAAGCAGTGGCTTGACGCCATATCTAACTTCACGGACGCCGCAGGCCTTCTAGGCGCCTTCTACGGGGACGAGAAGAGGCTATCCTACATAACCGTCACGACGTATCAGACGGCCTTTAGGTACGTTGACGACCTGGCTGGCGAGTTCGCCTTCCTTGTATTTGACGAGGCTCACCACCTTCCGGCTGACAAGTTCAAGGCCATAGCTACTTACATGCCAGCCCCCTTCAGGATGGCCCTCTCAGCGACTGCGGTAAGGGAGGACGGCAAGCATGAGGAGGTCTTCCCGCTGGTCGGCGGCATAGTCTACCAGAAGGGAGCCGCTGAGCTGATGGAGCAGGGCTACCTGGCCCCCTTCATAATAAGGAGGGTCACGGTGAAGTTAAGGCCTGATGAACAGAAGGTATATGACGAGCTGAAAAGGAGGTATCAGCTGTTTGCAGCTGGCAGGACGTTCGAGGAGGTACTGGAGGCCGCTAAGAAGGGCGAGCCCAACGCCATAGAGGCCCTGAGGGTCAGGGCCCAGATGCAGTCAATAATTCAGGAGAGCAGAAGTAAGATAAGTCAGGCCGTGGACCTGGCCAGGCAGGAGCTCGAGAAAGGCTCCAAGATAATAATTTTCACCCAGTTCAAGAGGCAGGCCGAGGAGATAGCTGAGAAGCTTGGGGCTTTCCTCATTCACGGCGACATAGATAAGGACAAGAGGCTACGCGCCCTGGAGGCCTTCAAGAGGGCTAAGTCAGGGGTCCTCGTGGTCACGACCGCTGGAGACGAGGGTCTTGACATACCTGACGCTAACGTCGGGATACTGGTCTCGGGCACCGGTTCAAGGAGGCAATTCATACAGAGGTTAGGGAGACTACTGAGACCGGGGCCTGGCAAGACAGCAGTCCTCTACGAGATAGTGGTCAGTGGGACAAGCGAGGTAGCTCAGTCAAGGAGAAGAAGGGAGGCGTTAGGTTAAGCTAGAGGTTAAGCTAGGCCCTCTCTAGGGCCTCCTTGACTAGCTTCGGCACCTCGTAAGGCGTGCGGGCGACCCTGATACCGGCGTCCTCAAGCGCTGCAACCTTATCCTTGTAAGCGCCTGTGCCCAGCATTATTATCGCTCCCGCGTGGCCCATCCTCTTACCCTCAGGGGCTGTTCTTCCTGCTACGAAGGCCACCACAGGCTTCTTTATCCTGCCCTCCTTGACCATCCTGGCGACCCTCTCCTCGGCGTCGCCCCCGATTTCACCTATCATCACCACAGCCTTGGTCTGTGGGTCCCTCTCGAACATCTCTATGACCTCAGGGAACGTTAAGCCCGTCACGGGATCGCCCCCAACGCCTATCACCGTTGACTGGCCGAGCCCGGCCTTCGTCAGGAAGTAGCTTATCTCATAGGTCAACGTTCCGCTCCTTGACATAACGCCTACCGGGCCAGGCGTGAAAACGTGACCTGGCATTATGCCAACCTTGGTCTTTCCGGGGTTTATGATGCCGGGGCAGTTGGGACCTATTATCACTGAGCCCTTCTCCTTGGCGTAGTTAACGAACGCCATAGCGTCGTGGACAGGTATGTGCTCAGTTATAACAACTATCACCTTCATTCCACCGTCCACAGCCTCATAGACGGCGTCCGAGGCGAACTTGGCGGGCACAAATATTATCGAGGTGTTGGCCTCGGGGTGCTCTTTGACGGCCTCAGCCATGGTGTCATAGACTGGCACGCCTTCAATAGTGCTTCCGCCCTTGCCTGGCGTTACGCCAGCGACTACCTTCGTTCCGTACTGAAGCATAAGCTTAGTGTGGAACGACCCCTCCTTGCCAGTTATCCCCTGTACGATCACCCTGGTGTTCTCATCTACCAGTATCCCCATGGCCTCTCACCCTCACAGCTTCTTAAGGTGCTCAAGGGCTTCCAGGGGGTCTGTGTAAGGCTCTATGCCCACCTCCTTTAATATCTGTCTCCCAAGCTCCTCATTAGTGCCCGTCAGCCTGACCACTAGCGGCTTCGCCCTGTCTCCCAAATTCTTAAGCGCCATGACGATACCCTTGGCAACCTCATCCGCTCTGGTTATGCCGCCGAAGATGTTTATGAACACCTTCTTAACCTTGGGGTCACTCATCACAAACTCCAGGGCCTCCTTTACGTGTTCGGCCTCCGCGCCGCCTCCAACGTCAAGGAAGTTGGCGGGTCTCATCCCAAACTCGTAGACGAGATCCATTGTGGTCATGGTTAACCCTGCCCCATTGCCTATAATGCCGACGTCACCGTCGAGCTCCACGTAGGCTAGGTCCTTATCCCTGGCTGCCATTTCCCTCTCGGTCAGCTCGCCAAGCCTCTCCTTCTGAGTGGCCTCAAACTCCGAGTGCCTGTAGAGACTATTGTCATCAACTATTATCCTCACGTCCAGGGGTAGGACCCTGTCAGGCAGCAGGGCCAGCGGGTTGCTCTCCGCCAGCTCAGCGTCGTAGTCCATGAAGACCCTGTAGAGGGTCAGCAGGAACGACTCAAAGCTGCTCAGCTGCCTGCCGCTTAGGCCCAGCTGCTTACCGAGGAGCCTGGCCTCGTAGCTCTTGAGCCCCTTCTCAGGGTCTACATAGTACTTGATTATGGCCTCGGGGTGCTCCCTTGCGATCTCCTCCAGGTCCATACCGCCATACCTGCTGACGAGGACTAGCGGCCTGCGCTCCGCCCTGTCTATTACGAACCCCGCGTAAAGCTCTACGTCGTGCTTTATGGCCTCCTCAATCAGTAGTATCGAGGGCCTTATCCCCTTTATGGGCGTCCTGAACATCTGCTGAGCTATCGTTACCGCCTCCTCCACGCTGTTGGCCAACTTGACGCCTCCAGCCTTGCCTCTGCCAGCTACTAGGACCTGGGCCTTAACTACAAGGGGTGGCTTAATGCCAGCGGACTCGATAGCTTTCCTTATGTCATCCCCTTCCTTTACAATGACCCCCCTTGGCGTCTCGAACCCGTACTTTCTCACTATCTCCTTGGCCTCATACTCGAACAGCTTCAACTAGAGGGCACCCTCCTGCGCCCATGTAGCAATGATTAATAAGCAGTACATGAGCGGCCACAGGTACGGAAAAATGCCTTGCACTTAGTCAGGAGGCCAAGGCTTGGAAGGGCTAGGTTTGGCGAGCCCATAGTGGAGTTCAGCTATCCCTGGCCCCAGGGCGTTAAGCACCTCTATGTGGTGTCGGACTTCACCGCGTTCTTTCCAGGAAGGGTTGAGCTACGGCGCGTAGGGGACAGGGGCGTAGCCCAGGTGAGGGTGAGGGAGGGAACTTACAGGTACTTCTACGTCGACAGCTACTACAGGCCTTATGAGGACTACGAGGTAGAGGCTCACGAAGAGCTGGAGCTCTGGAAGTTCAAGGTGAGGGCATCAAGGCTTGAGGCAGGGCTCAGGGAGCTGAGGGAGGCCCGCAGGGAAGGAGGCGTCCACGGGGAGCTAATACTGCACGATGAGAGCTGGCCAAGCTACTTCTCAGGCTATGGCGGCCTCAGGGTCCTGAGGCTCTTCACCGTCAGGGGCGAGTTTGACGAGGTTTACGTCAGGGCGCTCACAGGGGACGGGTGGAAGGAGTTTAGTGCAGAAAGGGTCCTAAGGGACGAGCTAAGGGACTACTTTGAGGCAAGGGTCCCCGGGCCTGATATCAAGGCTTACCTGTTCAGGCTAACGGACGGCAGAAGGGAATACTACTTCGGATTTGACGGCCTTGGCGACACAAAGCCCTGGTCCCCGCCCAGCCTAAGCGACGATATTCCCTGGTTCCTCGGCACGACTTACTACCAGGTCTTCGTGGACAGCTTCTACAGCTCAAGGGGGCCCTTGCCGCAGCTTAAGGAAAGGCCCAGGGAGAGGCTCGGGGGCGACCTTATAGGGCTGGCCCAGAAGCTTGACTACATAAGGGGACTTGGTATCGAGGCCATATACCTTACACCTATTTACAAGGCGGGCTCCTACCACAGGTATGATGTTATCGATCACCTCTCAGTAGACGATGAGTTAGGGGGGCTGGAGGCCTTCGAGCAACTAGTTTCAAGGGCTCACGAGCTCGACATGAAGGTGATCCTTGACCTAGTTCCCCATCACAGCTCGCCTTGCGCGAGGGAGTTCGTGGAGCTACTTCATAGCAATGATATGGCTGGTTCATTTTCATCATGGTATCGCTTCCTAGAGGACGACTTAGAGGGACTGAGGAAGATATATGGAGAAGTCCTAAAGGAATACATCGCAAAGGGCTGTAGAGGGGGCCTCAGGCCCCAAGGGCTTCTGCCTCCCTATGAGACCTTTGCAGGCGTCTGGTCCATGGTCAAGCTGAATCACGGAAACAGGGCAGTCCTGGAGAGGTTCTGCCACATAGTTAGGGAGTGGCTTAGGAGGGGAGCCGACGGCTTTAGGATCGACGTAGCTCACGGGCTACCTGACGACTTCATGAAAGGCCTTTACGCCTGCGCCCAGGAGGGCGGGGAGAGGCCAGTCATAATGGAGATCATGGGCCTCGCCAGCTCTTACCCCCTGGGCGAGACGGCAAACTCCGCCATGAATTACGAGGCCTATGGAGCCATATTGGACTTCCTCACGGGCAAGGCCTCTGCATGTGAGGCCGCCAGGAGGCTCAGCCTTGAGTACCTACGACTTCCCCTTGGCGTTGCGAACGCCATGTATAACCTCGTTGGCAGTCATGATACACCCCGCATAGCTACGCTTCTCAAGGATTATGGCCTGGTTGAGCGGGCCTTTGCCATAGAGGTTTACGTATTTGGCTCACCAAGCATTTACTACGGTGACGAGATAGGCATGAAGGGCGACCGCGACCCAGATAACAGGCTTCCCATGATATGGGATCCTGGACTTTGGGAGAAGGAGCTCCAGGAGTCCGTGGTCAGCCTCATGAAGCTTAGGGCCTCGCTTAAGCCTTTAAGGATTGGGACCTTCGAGGCAGACTGTGTTAACCCTGACACATTGAAGGTAGCCCGTGAATGGAGTGATGAGAAGGCCGTGGCCCTTGTCAGCAGGAGGAAGGCATATGTTGAGGAGGCCCTTAAGGAGACATCGTCAGCAGGCTGTCAGCCTATACTATCTAAAGGGCTTGACGGTCCTTATCTAGATGGGTACCTATTGGCTACATGTAAGAGGGCTTAGTGCTCAAAAATTTAATGACCCTCGCCCAGCCTTGTGAGGTGCCTACTATGGATAAGGACGTGATAGTGTCAGTAACCCCCGAAATAGCCCTTGACGAACTTTACACGTACGCTGGCGGCCTTGGTGTCCTTGAGGGCGACAAGTTCTACGCTGCGGCCAGGCGCGGCCTCAGGTACTACGTGCTCACGCTCCTCTACAGGCACGGCTACGTCTCCTATACGTTTGATGAGGCAGGCAACCCGGCTTCTAAGCCCCAGGAGCACCCGCTCAGATTTGAGGACGTGTTGTTCCCTGAGCCCACCATGACCGTCAAGGTTCGTGGAGAAGACGTTATAGTGAGGCCATGGATTTATGAGAGGGGTAAGTCAAGGGTTGTGTTCTTCGAGGCGGAGTGCCCTTCATGGGCTAGGGCGCTGAGCGAAAGGACGTACATAGAGGGCGCCTATGACGAGAACATTTACAAATACGTTCTGCTAGCCAAGGCGTCGGCTGCTTACCTGAAGGACTACGTGGGCCTTGAGAGGATAAGGCACATAGACCTGCAGGAGGCCTATACTGTCCTGTTGATGTTGGCCCTTCCAGAGTTTGAGAATTTCCGCTTCACAACGCACACGCCAGGTCCCTGGGGCCATCCTACCTATCCAACCCCTGTGCTGACAGAGGAGTTTGGCTATGGCCACCCAGAGCCCTTCGTCATGTTGACGGAGATAGGTATGCAGAAGGCTAAGGCCGTCTTCACGGTTTCAGCTAAACACGAGGAGATAACTAAGAAGACGTTCGCTAAGTACGAGTCCGTGATAACTCACGTCACGAACGGCGTTGACTTAGACCGCTGGGTCCACCAATCGATAAGGTCTTTGCTAACAGACAAGGGGCTGAACGGGATAACAGAGGACGACCTCTGGAAGGCGCACCAGCAGGCGAAGAGGGACTTGCTAAACCTTGTCAGGGCCTATAAGGACGTCAGCGAGTCCTTCTTAGACAAGCCTGTCGTAGTGTGGCTCAGGCGTAACACGAGGTACAAGAGGCCCTATTTCATAGCCAGGTACATAGAGGAGAACGAGCCTAAGGACGTTCTCTTCGTGGTAGGCGGCAAGGCTCACCCGCGTGACTTAGATGGGCTGTCGTACATGAAGGCCTTCCACAGGCTTGCGAAGAAATACCCCAACGTCATTCATGTGTCAGACTATGACGTACCTAAGGCGAAGGTCCTGCAGCCAGGCGCTGACATACAGACCTTCACGCCGTTCTCGGGCTGGGAGGCCAGCGGCACCAGCTTCATGAAGTCCCTAGCCAACGGCGTCCCTGTCGTATCATCGAGAGACGGCGCAGCGGTAGAGGTCATTCAGCACGGAGTCAACGGCTGGCTCTTCGGCCAGGACCTGAGGGAGCTGATAAACATATACACGGACCCCAAGGCCTCAGAGGTGGACGAGAAGGACTACGAGGAGTTCTCAAAGTACTTGGCTGAGGCGATAAACATCTATGGCTCTGACGAGTACAAGCGCATGTCACTTAACGCCATTAGGACCTCCTACAGCTTTGTCGACATAAACAGGGTCCTCGAGGCCCTCTACTTCCCTAAGCAGCCTCAGCCCTCGAAGCCCCAAGCACAGCCTTAACCCTTTCAGCCATAGTTTTGGCGGCCTCAAAGAAGCTCGGTCCATAATGGGCTAAGCTGTCGTACTCCATTATGACGACCTTGCCCTCCCTAAGGGCCCTCAGGGAGCCCATACCCCTGGCCTCAAGGGACCTTCTCACGCTTTCTATCGACGCCTTCTCGCCCAGCTTCTGCTCATAAATTATAACGTCTGGGTCAAAGGCCTTCACCGCTTCAGGGCTGGGATTAATTACATAGGGTATACGCTGGCCCTCAAAGACATGAGAGGCCCCCATTAGCTTGAAGGCGTCCCCTATGTAGCTGTAGGCCCCAACGCTGACAGGACCCCCCAGATCAATCTCATAGTATAGCTTAACCCCCTTCAGGGCCCCCCTCAGCTCCATTAACCTGTCGAGAAGGGAGGACGCGAGCTGCCTGGCCTTGTCAAGCTCGCCTACGACCATGCCTACCACTATAATGCCGTCAAGGATCCCGTAGACGCTGACCGGAAGCGGTATAGGGTAAACGACGTAACCCTTAGACTCTAGCTCCGCTATCCTCTCGCGCTGCGCCCCCGTGGTTACAAGTACCAGGTCGGGCCTCAGCTTTTCCAGCAGGCTATAGTTAACGTTAAGGTAAGCGCCTACCCGTGGCTTCTTTGACACCTGTGGGGGCTTGTCACAAAAGAAGCTCACGCCAACTACCCTCTCCTCAAGGCCAAGCATGTAGAGCATTTCCGTTATCGCTGGGGCTAAGCTGACAATGCGCTCCGGTCTATCTGGCACTTCAACGCTTTTGCCCAGCACTTCGGAGTACAGCTTCACGGGGTTTCGCCCAAGTCATAAGATTCAAAGACCTCTTAATAAGGGTTACAGTGTTATTGATCGTACACGTCAATGGATTTAAAAACTTTGAAGAGAGTTGGAAGGTGGTGACCTGAAGTGGGCGGACTTTTCAAAGACGACGAAGTCAAGAAGATAGAGGAGGCCGTTAAGAGATGGGAGCAGGAGACGTTACCTCAGTGGCTCCAAAGGATCCCAGAGAGGCAGGAGGAGTTCACTACGCTGAGCGACATACCTGTCAAGAGGGTCTACACGCCCTCTGACATCAAGGGCTTTGACTACATGGAGAGACTCGGCATGCCAGGCGAGTACCCGTTCACTAGGGGCATCCATGCAACGATGTACAGGGCCAGGCTGTGGACAATGAGGATGTTCAGCGGGTACGGGGGCCCTGAGGAGACTAACAGGAGGCTGAAGTTCCTTATAGAGCACGGCGAGACGGGGCTCAGCCTGGCCTTTGATTACCCGACCCTGGTGGGCGTAGACCCTGATGACCCGATGGCGGAGGGCGAGGTAGGGATAGTCGGCGTCAGCGTGCCCACAGTAGTCGACATGGAGGTAATATTCGACGGCATTGACATGGGTAAGGTCACAACGAACATGACTATCAATCCCCCTGCGCCAGTCCTCCTGAGCTTCTACGTGGCCGTGGCGGAGAAGCAGGGCGTGCCGTACTCCCAGATAGGGGGGACAACGCAGAACGACCCGCTGAAGGAGTTCATAGCCCAGAAGAGCTACGTCTTCCCGCCCGAGCCAGCCGTCAAGGTGGCCATGGACTTAATCGAGTGGAGCGTGAAGAACCTGCCCCAGTGGAACCCCATCAGCATAAGCGGCTACCACATCAGGGAGGCCGGCTCCACGGCGGTTCAGGAGCTCGCTTTCACCCTAGCTGACGGAATAGAGTACGTGAGGCAGCTTAAGGCCAGGGGGCTTGACGTCGATGAGTTCGCGCCTAGGCTGAGCTTCTTCTTCGACGCTCACATAAACTTCTTTGAGGAGATAGCGAAGTTCCGCGCCGCAAGGAGGATGTGGGCGAAGATAATGAGGGAGTGGTTTGGCGCTAAGAAGCCGCGGAGCTGGTGGCTTAGGTTCCACACGCAGACCGCTGGCGTGTCGCTGACCGCCCAGCAGCCCTGGAACAACATAGTTAGAACGGCCATAGAGGCCCTCGCCGCGGTCCTTGGGGGAACGCAGAGCCTTCACACGAACAGCTTTGATGAGCCCTTCAGAGTGCCCAGCGAGTTCGCCGCCAAGATAGCGCTCAGGACGCAGCAGATCATAGCGTACGAGACAGGGATCGCTGACACCATAGACCCGCTGGCGGGCAGCTACTATGTGGAGTGGTTAACTGATGAGATGGAGGAGAGGGCGTGGAAGTATATAGATAAAATAGAGCAGATGGGCGGCATGCTAGAGGCCGTCAAGAAGGGGTTCCCGCAGCGCGAGGTTGCCGACGCCGCGTACAAGTTCCAGAAGGACGTGGAGGAGGGCAGGAGGTTCATAGTGGGGGTAAACATATTTACTGAAAATGAGGTAGAGGATATCAGGAAGGTCCCCCTCCTGGAGTTCGACCAGGAGGAGATAGAGAGGAGGCAGAAGCAGAGGATAGCCCAGATAAGGGCCTCAAGGGACGCTGAGAGGTGGAAGAGGAGCCTTGATGAGCTCAGGAAGGCCGCCGAGAGGGGCGACAACATAATGCCCTATGTGCTTCAGGCTGTCAAGGCGTACGCCACCCTTGGGGAAATAATGGGTGCACTCAAGGAGGTGTACGGAGTCTATGTTGAGCCTCCGATCTACTAAGGAGAGGCCATTTAAGGTCATAGTCGCAAAGCTCGGCCTTGACGGCCATGACAGGGGGGCCAAGGTCATAGCTAGGGCCTTAAAGGACGCGGGCTTTGAGGTAGTTTACACTGGGATAAGGCAGAGCCCTGAGCAGGTCGCTAGGGCAGCAGTAGAAGAGGACGCTGACGTGATAGGGGTCAGCATATTAAGCGGCGCTCACATACATCACGTCAAGGCCCTTATTGAGAAGCTGAGGGAGTTAGGCGCTGAGGACATACCTGTTGTCGTAGGGGGGACTATACCTGTAGTTGACGTAGAGGAGCTTAAGAAGATGGGCATCAGGGCGGTCTTCCTGCCTGGCGAGAGCCTGAGGAAGATAATTGACTTGGTTAGGAGGCTTGCCGAGGAGAAGAGGTCCACAGGCGCCAAGGGGTGAGTAAATGTCATCAGACCTCAGGACCCTCTTCAGCGAGGCGTTATCGGGTAACCTAAGGGCTATAGGAAGGCTTCTCACAGCCCTAGAGAACCCTTACGAGGTTCCACCCGAGGTATTTGATGAGATCATGGCAAGGGCTGGAAGGGCCCATGTTATAGGGGTTACGGGGATCCCTGGGGCGGGCAAGAGCACGACAATATCGAGGCTGGTAAGGGAGTACAGACGTCAGGGCCTCAGGGTCGCGGTCATAGCCATCGACCCCAGCTCACCCCTGAGCGGAGGCGCGCTGCTAGGGGATAGGCTTAGGATGCAGGAGGACTCCAAGGACTCGGGGACGTTCATAAGGAGCGTTTCAACGAGGGGACTAAAGGGAGGCCTTAGCCTGGCCGCCCTGGCCATGGTAGAGGCCTTTGACGCCTTGGGCTACGACAAGGTGATAGTGGAGACCGTTGGGGTAGGCCAGGTAGAAGTTGACGTTATGAGCGCTGTTCACACAGTCGTAGTTGTCACGATGCCCGGCGTGGGGGACGAGATCCAGGCGCTGAAGGCTGGCGTTATGGAGATAGGCGACATCTATGTTCTGAACAAGAGCGACCTTCCAGACGCCCAGAAGGCCTATGAGTACCTGTCCTTCGCGCTTGACAAGGGGGAGCTGGGCGTCCAGGACTCCCAGTGGAGGCCTAAGCTCGTCAGGACGAGCGCTGTGATGGGCCAGGGCGTGAGCGATCTTGTAAATGCCATAGAGGAGCACCGCGACTATCTGCTGAAGGACAGCAAGTTCACGGCCAAGCTGGCGTCAAGAAGGATAACGCTGGTCAGGCTCATGGCTGAGAGGCTTTTGGCAAAAGGCGTTGAGGAGGCGATGTCGCGGCTAGAGGGCAGAATCGCCGAGAACGCATTGAAGTCAAAGGGCCTCCTTAGCATCGTGAGGGACCTGGCTAAAGAGGCGTGCTCAGGGGCTCTCAGCCCTTGATTTGGGGTGTCCTCCCAGAGCTAATCACTCCCGCCCGGAATAAGGCGTTCACAAGCTCTACGAAGGCGTCATCAGCCGCCTCAAGATACCTAAGCAACTGGTTAGTGTCAGTGGCCCTAAGAACTAGGGGTTCAAGTCCCCCTATCCTCCTGTAGAGGGGTAAGAAGTTCTCGCCTAGGACGTCCCTTGGAACAGTTATTATAAGGGACTTAAGGGAGCTGATATAGTTTAGGAGCCCCTTTTGAAGGGACCTGAAGTCGTAAGGGCTCGCGACGTCCTTCGAAACCTCGCTTCTGACCCTGGCCACATATGTAAGCCTTTCCTCGATCGAGCGAGCGTAAGATTCGCTCAACATGGAACCCCTTGATTCTTGGGCCTCAAGCTTCATTAGGTAGGGGAAACCCAGTGTTACGACTCTCAGCGTTTAAAAGCCCCTGTAACCCCTTCTGAGCGGAGACTAGGCATGAGCTCTAAGGCTGAGGCTCAGCAGCCCTCGATCACAGAGGAGATAGGGTTCCCGGCTGAGGTGATACAGATACTTGGCAGAACAGGCGTCTCAGGCGAGGTTACGCAAGTCAGGGTAAGGGTGCTCGAGGGCAAGGACAAGGGGAGGATAATCACTAGGAACGTCATGGGCGCCGTGAGGGTTGGCGACATAATTATCCTTAGGGAGACGGAGAGGGAGGCCCGTAAGCTGTCAAAGAAGAGGTGAATTCTTGTCAATACCTCTGCTCGTGGTCGTGGTGGCAGTTAGCGCTGCGGTCTCTCTGGCAGTCTCACTTATGATCGCGCTTCTGTTCAGCAGGCCTAAGGCCGGCCTGGCGGAGGCCTCCCCATGGAGTGCCGTCAAGAAGAGGGTCAGGAAAAGATATGTGGTCTTTGAGGTTGTAACCTCCTCAGAAGTGTCAGAGGAGGACGTGAGGGCCGCAATAGAGGACTCCTTTAAGAGGCTCTTCGGCGAGGTAGGTTACGCCGGCGCTGAGCCGAAGCTTATATTTTATGACAAGGTCGCGAGGAGAGGCATACTCAGGGTGAGGTCGACTGGGCTACAGAACCTCATGGCGGCCTTGAGCGTTATCAGGAAGGTAGGGTCCGCGGAGGCTATGGTGGTGCCCTTAAGGACGTCTGGGACTATAAGGAAGGCAAGGAAGTACATATATCAGTGACCTAACCTCTGGCGCCTGCTGCCACGACCTTTATCACGTCGTTGTCCTGCAGGACGTAAGAAGCCCCAACCCTTTGCTTGGTCTTCGCGTTAATCGCGTAAAGGAAGGTGTCGCCTAGCTCCGTGTGTATGCGGTATGCGAGCTCTCTAGCGGTGGCGCCCTTGGGGACCAGAAGCACGTCAGGGAGCACCCTGCCCTGCCTGTCTGTGAACTTGTTGAAGTCCTCAACGGGGTAAACCGCTATCAGCTTAAGCACGTCGAACAGGGCTGCGTTAATGGACTGAACCACTCCCGTGCCCTTCATCCTGTTCATGAGGTCTCCAATCATCTCAATGGCCTTAAGGAGCTTGGCGTCCTGAGGCCTCTCCCTAACCCTGAAATCGGGGTCACCTGGAAGATATGAGACTACCCCCTGTTTGGCCAGCCTCTTTAGCAGGACCTCCGCAAGCGCGCTCGTGGGCACCACGGGAGTGCCCGGGAAGCTGGCCCTTAGCCTTTCCACGTTCTTCTCGGAGGAAGGTATGTCGACCTTATTGGCCACTATAACCATAGGCTTTGTCATAACCCTTAAGGTTTGGACGAGCCTGAAGAGGTCCCCCTCGCTCAGCTTTGGCAGCTCAGAGTCAGATATCTTGAGCTTGGCCAACGCCTCCTCCACATGGGCTCGGGTTATGCCAAAGCCTGAGACCCTCTGGGCGAACTCGCCTACGGGGTCCTTCAGGGCGCCGACCTGGCTGAGCCTCACGAACCTGTCCCAGTCAGACCTTATTGACTGGAACATCCACTGGTCTATCTCATCTATTACAAACCTGACCTCCTCAACGGGGTCGTAGGAGCCTAGGGACACGGGGACGCCTTCCGCGTCCGTTGAACCGCTCGCGTCAACTACTAGCAGGAACACGTCGGACCTCCTGAGGTCGTCAAGGAACTTGTTGCCGAGCCCTCTGCCCTTATGAGCACCAGGTATTAGGCCGGCTACGTCCATAAGCTTCACTGGTATGTACCTGTAACCCTCTATACAGACGCTGTTAGCAGCATCACACCTGGGCAGGCCCAGCTCCACATGAACGCACTTCTTCCGTGCGTAGCCTATGCCTACGTTGGGCTCTATGGTGACGAACGGTCTGTTCTCTATCGGGACCGGTATATCCGTGGCTGCGGTGAAGAACGTCGACTTGCCTACGTTAGTCTTGCCTACAACCCCTATCAGGACGCCTGTTGGCTCCAACCTTCCCCACTTTGGCCTTTACCCTCTGTTACTACCTTTATTGGTTCTTGCTGCGATTTCGTCAACTCATTTGCGTGAGGGCTCGACTTGCTCGCTGACTTAACAAGGTCATTAAGTCTTGCGAGAGCGCGCTGAGCAGCCTCAGATACTTGCGGACAGGAGCCCCTGTAGGCCTCGGAGGCCTCGGCCAGGATGCCAGCGACGACGTTGACCGCATAGTTTAGGGCGTCAGGGTATTCCCTGAGCCCAGCTATTGTTGCCTGAACTAGGTCATCCCACGCAGAGCTGCTCAGGTAGCGGGCCAGCCCCTCCAGCGAGCCGCCGTAAATTGAGAAGTTGTAGGAGTTCTCGGCGTTAACTATTCTCTTCCTTATATCGCTTAGGACGCTAGAAAGCTTAGAGGCTATCTGCTTTATGTCATCAGGCTTCCTGTTGGCCGTATCTACGGCGCGACCTTCGTCCGTGCTCAATAGGGCCTCAGATATCCTAGGGTTCACTATGTGCCTTAGGAAGTCTTTACGGCCCTCACAGCCAGGCATCAGCAGCACCACCCTTCGAGCCCCGTAGCACCTTAAAAGGATCTCAACGCGAATCTATAAAACTAACAGCCGCCATAGGGCCTGCCGGTAACAAGGCTTGGAGGCGGCATCGCAGGGGGGCCGTAGGAGACTTCAGCTCGCTGTCTTCCTCGTTGGCCTCGTTGTGGTCCTCCTGGCTTCAGTGCGCGTGGCGATGGTGACCTCATGGTATGCCTCCCACGTCAGCGGCGGAGGGTACGACAACGCTTACATAAGCGACGAAATATATTATGTGGACGCTGCCAGGAGGATATTAGTCAACGTGTTCGGCTACAGGGGCCCGCTTTTCAATTACAGCGGCGAGACAGCCTCCAACTACTACAACTTTGAGCACCCGCCCTTGGGCAAATATATTATGGCGGCCTCAATGGCCCTGTTAGGCGACAGGCCGTTCAGCTGGAGGGTCCCAAGCATTATAATGGCGTCACTGATACCGCTAATAATATACTTAGGGCTCTCGTGGGGGCGGGACGTCAGGTGGGTCCTAATAGGAGCTGCCGCTGGCGTCCTAGCCTCGGCCGACCACATACTGATTGTCATGGGTTCCGTGGCCCTGCTTGACATATACGCTGCCTTCTTCCTTAGCCTTGCAATAGTGTCAGCCTTCAGGGAAAGGTTCCTCCTGTCATCTGTCTTCGAGGGCCTCGCGTGGGCCTCCAAGGAGACAGCGGTGCCCGGGCTGCTCGCGATATGGATTCTCATAGCTTTAAGGAACCCTAACAGGAAGGGGCTGAGGCTGATAGGCCTGACGCTCCTCGTGACGCTTGCGGTGTTCCTGCTAACGTACGTGCCGCTGTTCGTTCACTTCGGCCCAACATACGTCATACAGCAGGCCATAGGCGGATATAAGTGGGACCTAGAGAGCAGGCCTCCAGGTCCACCTACGAGCACGCCGAGCGGCTGGTTCTTCAACGTTGACCCCTTCGTGCTCTCCTACTCGCCTCTGATGGCCGCCTCTATGACAGAGGCCTTCGAGGTCCCTGCGATGGTCTCGGCCTTAGCAATATTCATAGTTGGCATGATAAACTACAGGAGCCTCGTCAGGGCTGGGGACGCTTTCTTTGTGGCGGAGTTCGTAGGGCTCTGGGCCGTCTACCTTGTGGGCAACCACACGCTTTACAGCTTCTACTCTGTTGTGTTCACCCCGGCCTCCGCTGTGACGATAGCTGAGGTGCTTGACATCATTTCTAGAAAACTAATTAAAAAATAAAATAAAAATTATTAATATCTCTTGTTCTATATAGAATAAGGATGACCGTTTATATACTCTCTAGCAAACTATGAAATATAAGAGGGCGTGAACTGAGTTGGTGAACCCTAGCGCGATAAGGCGCGAGCCGCTGATAGAGAGGGTCAGGGAGAGGATATTGAGGGAATACGAGAGCCTCAGGACAAGGCTTGTCGACGAGAGCGGCCTATTGGTCACGACAGCCCTTGACGACTCTGACGTTGAGAAGCTCGTAATTACGGCCCTAGATGAAGCCAGGTCACCTGTCAGCTGGAGGGAGCTAAAGGCGATATTCCAGGGCGTCGTGGGTGAGGACAGGCTGAGAAGGATACTGAATGGCCTCAAGGCGAGAAACGTAGTAGCTGAGCTCACTCACACGAGGTACAGCCTGCCCAAGTACGTGCCTGAGCCTGAGATAGCTAAGGTGAAGAACCCCGTCGTCCTCAGGCAGCTGATGGAGGAGCCTTCGGATAAGGAGGGCCTTAACTGAGCGACGCTCTCGGACTGGAAGGACTTCTGACGCTTCAGGGTCACGGCGTCTCAAGGTCTGCTCTTCTCGCTTGCAATGGCCCATAGCCTTTGCAGTCCATGGAATCTGTCAGGCCAGACGGCGATTAGTTCTATTGTACGTTAGGGACCTGGGATCTTTTGACCAAAGAGCGACAAACCTTCACTTCAGAGACTGTAATACATGTAAAAGCCGCGCCTTCTAACCTCCTCAAGAAAGGCCTTGAGCGATACCTGCGAGGTCTGCCGCGTCCGCGAGGCCCGCTACGTCTGCAGGCTCTGCGGAAGGGAGGTCTGCGAGGAGCACTTTGACAGGGAGAAGGGCCTCTGCGTTATATGTAGCTCATCCCTATGCGAGCTCTGCGGCGTCAGGCTGGCCGTGACATACTGTCCTGTGTGTGGAAGGCTCGTGTGCTACGAGGACAGCGTTCAGGTGGACAACGTGAGGAGGGTCTGCAGGGAGTGTTACGCTAAGGGCCTCACCAAGCCCAGCCCAGAGAACAAGGACGCCTACTTGAGCGGCGCCGTAAGGCTAGCCAAGAGGCTGATAAGGGTGAGCAGTACCAAGGGACAGTAGATATAGTTAAAGCCTCTACTCCCTCCTACACACGTGGGGGCAATAAATTAATGTCCACAGGCGGTGCTGAGGTGCTGATACACCTTGAGAACATGAAGGTCAATGTGGACGGGAGAATATACGAGAACCCCCACGTGATAATCGTTGGCGCTTCCCGCGTCTCAGGCGAGGTAAGTCCTGAGGTGGTGAGGCTTGACGCGAAGTTCGTAGGCTTCCCAAAGGTAGAGCTCGTAGAGGACGCAATAAAGATTAACATGGGGGGCGACTTCGAGGCCGACGTGAGCGGGGCTAGCCTCAGTAGGGTGACAGAGAGGGAGGACGGCTACGTCCTGGAAGGCTCCAAGATTACTGTGAGGTTCGAGGTAGATGAGTCGACAGGCAAGGTCACGGTGAAGGTCCCAAGGGTTGGCGCCCTTAGGTCAGATAGGCTCCTTCTGGGCCTGAGTGGGGAGGTCTCTGTGAACGTTATAGTGAGTCCTTTTGTAGTGGGGGCGGTCACGCTGAGCGGACCAACAAAGGTCAGGGTAGCCGTCTCAGGCGACAAGGTGGGAATTTACACAAGCGAGGAAGGAGGCGAGGAGAGCGAAGTAGAGCTGCAAAAGGTGGCTACCAGGAGGACGAGCGCCTAGGCGCTGGCGCTCCTTAGCGCTGCTGAGAGGAACTTAGCCTTCTGGACAATCTTCTCAGCGACCTCACTATCCGAGCCACCTATTATGTAAAGACCCTTTGGCGCGTAGAGCGCGTCCTCACACCCTCCCACCTCAGGTGTAACCTTGATCACCAGGTCATCCGTGTACCTGCCGTCAAAGAACACGAGCCTCAGGACCTGGCCGCAGCACTCCAGGTAGCTCTCAAGACAGAGGTCCCCCTCTCTTGGTGTTGACGCCTTGAAGCCCATGGATCTCAGCAGGTCAACTATGTTCTTAGCCCTGGTCCTCGTCTGACTCTTCAAGGGGCTCAACCTCAAGGCTCACCTCCTCGCTTATTGTCGTCTGAGGGGTTATGCACTTAGGGAGCTCACCCCCTTCTACCTCCCTCACGTTGATATTAAACCTCACGAGGAAGTTGCAGAGAGCGTCCCAGGGCACGACGGCCCTCTGGCCAAGCTCTGTTTCTATGTAGGCGAGGTTCCCCCTCTTGACGATCCTCGCCCTCAAGCCTCTCAACTAGCTATGTCTAGTCTATACGCACTTATAGATTTCTCCCTTGTCGACGTCGCGTGTGACCACGCAGCCAGGGTAAATTATCGCGTAGGCCCCGACCTTGACGCCAGGCATCAGGGACACGTTTATCCCTGTCTGCGAGTAGCCGCCCATTATGGCGCCTAGCTTATTGAGGCCTGTATCGACGCGCTCGCCCTTGACCGTCATCTTTACAGTCCTGTGGTCAAACCTCAAGTTGGCAGTGATTGTGCCTGCGCCTAGGTTCACCTCCTCCCCTATCACGCTGTCCCCAACGTAATTGAAGTGAGGGGCCCTCGCACCCTCCATCAGGACCGACGCCTTAACCTCAACGGCATACCCTACCTTAGAGCCCCTGAGGAGAACAGTCTCAGGCCTTATGTGAGAGAGGGGGCCGACCTTGACGCCAGGCCCTATGTAAGCAGGCCCCTCGATGACCGTATAGGGCCCTACCTCAGCGCCTTCCTCTACGATAACGGGCCCCGTCATGACGGCTGTGCTGTGCACCTCGCCCTTAACGCTGGACCCTCTGCTCTTTACTTCATCCCTTAACGCCATTCTGTTGGCTACCAGGTACTCCCACGGCCTTCCAACGTCAAGCCAGTCGTGGAGGCCTATCCTTACCACGTTAACGTCAGCGTTTGTCGCGAGCTCGTTGAGGGCGTCAGTTACTTCGAACTCCCCCCTCGGCGATGGGGTTAGCTTTTCCAGGTACTCTAGGAAGTCGTAGTCAACAGAAAGGGCGCCTGAGTAGACCAGATTGGACTTAACCTGCTCCTTTGGGGGCTTCTCAACAACCCTTACTAGTTTGTCATCCTTGAAGGACACCACGCCATAGTTCCAGGGCTCCAGGGCCTCAGCGGTCAGAACTGCATAGGGCTTCATTGTCGATATAACTTCATAGGCCCTCCCGCTTAAGTACAGGTCAGAGTAGACGATCAGGTACTTCCCTGGCCCTCCCGCCCTCAGCGCAGCCCTTATCGCGTCACCCGTGCCCATCTCACTGCCCTGGTCGACCAGCGTCGCTTTGCCCTTGAAGCAGGTGCTCAAGGCCTCCTGAACCTTCTCCTTCATATAGGAGACGACAACTATGAGCTCCTCTATGGAAACCCTTTGGGCGAGCTCCCTTACATGTCTACAGATCATAGGCTCCCCAAGTATTGGCAGGACAGGCTTTGGCCTAGTGTCAGTTAGGGGCTGTAACCTGACGCCCTTCCCTGCGGCCAACAAGACCAGCTTCATAACTGCTAGGCCTCCTTGGCCCTAATTGTCCAGGGCTGGACCTCCATATTAAGCTCAGCGAGGCCCATCTTAGCTAACGAGATGGCGTAGCCAAGTAGGCTGCGGGCGCCTACCCACTTAGCGAACGCGTTCTCGGACCCGTATAGGAGCTCGAGGTAATCCTTTAGAGGCCTCCAGTTAGGGCTAAGCAAGGACCTCATCCTGATTAGCCTTCTCACCTTGCTGATCAGGGTTTCAGCGACCCAGCTTGACACATAGGCTCTATCCACGTCAGGTCCATGGCCTGGATGTGCAGTGAGCCATTTAGGATCGGACAGCAAGAGCTCCATCGACCTTATGTAGTCGTTTATGTCAAGCACTGAGAGGCCGGAGCCAGGGTTCACAGAGTCACCGACAAAGGCGTGTGAGCCCACGATGAAACACGTGTGGTCATCGCTATGCCCAGGACACTCAAGGACCCTAACTAGACCCCTGGCCACAGGCTCGCATTCGTTAAAGGTCCTTACGCTCTCCACTGACTTCACGTACTCCTTTATCTCGGAGTTTCTTGAGAGGCTCACCTGAAGCATAGGCTTTAGCTCCTCAGGAACGTCACCAAAGGCCCTAAGGGCCGCAGCTGAGCCCTCATAGGCTGGCGGAGAACCCCTTAGGTAACTTATGGTCCTCGGCGAGGCGCAGAGGGTGCCAGCGTACCTGGACCTGGCCAACCCTAGCACGTGATCCCAGTGCCAGTGCGTTAGCAGCACGTAAGGCGCCTCTAAGGCCTCCTTAGGTAGCTGGCCAACCCCAGCATCTATGAGGAACTTCAGGCCCCCCGCTGACACTAGGTAGCTGTTGGCGGGCCTGTCAAGGGGTTCAACCCAGGTCTCCAGCCTGATGACCACGACCTCGGCCGTGTTCAAGTCCTACAGGGCCTGCGCCTGTGGCGTCTAAAGTACTTATCTTATGATGTTACCTATCCTAAAGGATCCTTTGTTAAACACTTAATAGCGTTCTCAGAAGCAGAACGTTTTAAAGCCAACCTTCTTGACAACACAGGGAGCCGCGATGATCGAGAGGACTCTCGTGCTCATAAAGCCCGATGGCGTCAGGAGGGGGCTCATAGGTGAGGTCATATCAAGGTTTGAGAGGAAGGGCTTTAGGATAGTTGCCATGAAGATGATGAGGATGAGCAGGCCTCAGGCCATGGAGTTTTACTCTGTCCACGCGGACAAGCCGTTCTACAAGGATCTGGTGGAGTTCATAACGAGCGGCCCTATCGTTGCGATGATACTCGAGGGGGACTCCGCAATATCAGTGGTGAGGAACATGATAGGGGCCACGGACGGCCGTAAGGCCGCTCCAGGCACCATAAGGGGTGACTTCGCGCTCTCGATACAGGAGAACGTGGTTCACGCCAGCGACTCGCCGGAAAGCTATGAGAGGGAGTACAAGATAGTCTTCTCGGAGAACGACTTCGTCAGCTATTAGCCCTGGGCCACGCCAAGCTTATTTAATATCAGTGCGTACTCTTTAAGTCCAAGCTTCCTCTTCAGCTCTGCTATCTCCTTTAGTGTCAGGACCTCATCATCTGATATGTAGCTCCTGAACTCGTTCAGAAGCTTAGTCGCGTGGTCAAAGGGCACGTCAGTATAGACTACCTCGCCCTCGTCGACATGCCTGCCTATCATTATCTTGCCCTCTATCGAGACGGCAACCTTGGCTCCTGTCCTCGCTATGTCGAGGCTCTTGTCATTATCCCTTATCGCCAGTATCTTCCCTATCTCGCGACCCTTTGCCGTTATAAGGGGGTATCCAGGCCTTATGACGCCGCCTAGGACCTCTACGCCTACTATAGCAGGGTCGCTTCTCCTGAATACATACCCTGGAATAATCATAAACTTGCCTGGCCTGACCAGCTGATTTAGCTTGGCCTCCAGCTCCTCCTCCTTAAGCTTCTGTCTCCACTCCAGGTACTGGTCCAGTAGATGATATATTATGTTGTCCTGGAATATCTTAACTCCAAGGGATGAAGCCTCGAGCTCGGCCTCCGGCAGAATCTTTACGTTGAAGGCCAGCACGGCTCCCAGGCTCTTGTCCTTCCTGTCACTGAAGGAGGCCTCAATTACGTCGCTCTTGCTTACATTGCCTACGTCTGCGAGCCTCACAGGCACTTCGTATTTCTTGAGGGCTTCTAGCATCGCCTCAAGGGTGCCCAGCGTGTCAGCCTTAACGACAACGCCTACCTGGTCCCTCCTAAAGATGAGCTCCTTCACTTCACCCTTTAAGGCCTCGGCCAGCTCCTTTGCCTCCTTTTCGTCCCTAGCAGCTACCAGGGAGGAGCCCGCTAAGGCTTCCTCAAGGCCTGCCGCGGCTATCCTGACGCCAGCGGCGGCGTGAACCTCGTCGACGTTTACGAACTTGACCCCCTTAGCCCTCATATCGCTCAGGGGGGCTGGCATCAGCAGCGACCTTACTACCGATATTATGGGTCCGCTCTTTCCATTTAGGACTATGATGTCGCCGACCTTCAGCACCCCATCGTAAATTATCGCATCGACAACCGTTCCTAGGCCCGGTATCTCCTTAACCTCAAGCACGCTGCCCTTGGCTGGACCTTCCGCGTACTGAAGCCTCTTCCTGAGGTACTGTTGGGCCAACCCGGCTAGCACCGCCAGCAGGTCCGCTATGCCTTCCCCTGTCTTCGCCGAGACCGGCACCACGGCAACTGTCCGCGCAAAGTCCTTTATCCTAGTGAAGAGGTCAGCGCTGAAGCCCTGCTCTGAGAGGCTCAGCACTATTTTCCCATAAATGGCCTCCTCGAGGGCCCTCCTGGCCTGCTCGCCCTGCAACCTATAGGACTCTATGAACGGCGTGTCTGGGTGCGGCTCCCAGCCAGGGATCTTATCTATTTTGTTAGCGGCTACAAGGAATGGCACCTTCCTGGCCCTCAGCAGTTCAAGGCTTTCATAGGTCTGATTCTGAAAGCCCTTGGTGACGTCGACTACAAGTATAGCGAAGTCTGCAACGCTTCCGCCGCGTCTCCTGAGGTTTGAGAAGAGCTCGTGGCCAGGCGTGTCTATGAAGAGGAGGCCAGGTATTGTAAGCTTTACTGGTATGATCCTCTTCAGAGGCTCGGCTATCTTCTCTATCACGTCAGCTGGCACTATGCTTGCGCCTATGTGCTGGGTTATTCCGCCGGCCTCCTTGGCGGCGACGGCCGTGCTGCGTATCTTATCGAGAAGCGACGTCTTGCCGTGGTCTACATGGCCTAGAACCACCACTATGGGCTGTCTCAGCCTCGGCTGGCTGGGCTTCTCAGTGGACATTTCCCCTCCTAGGTCCTAAGCTGTGGCCGGCCGTTAAGAGCTACAAAGGGCCGAGAATAAGCTGCCTCAGGCCGTCTGCTGCGTAGGGGTCTTCGCCAGGCTCTGAAGGACATCCTGCGGCGGTACCAAGGTCTTTACCTTAGCTATTTCAACTTTCCTTATGGAGCAGAGCTTGCGGACACGGGCTGTCATCTCCTGGGCTAGGCTCCCCTCCTGGTCGCTGAAGACGGCAGCCCTTACAAACTCATCAAATGTCATCTGAGGAACCCTGCTCTCTAGGACCTCCCTCATTATCAGCCTTACAGCGTGCTTCTGGCTCGTCCTGCACCTGAACTGCGTCCACGTAACGGCGGTCACCCTTACAACTACGCCGTCCTTTGTAGTTACCTTCTGTATGAGCGCTATCTTGCTGCTCTTCCTCCTGGTTAGGCTCCTCAGGTAATCCCTCATCATCTCGACTCCCTTGACATATGTGAGGGCCGTATTTCCATCGACCTTATATATCTGGAACTTGAGCTTAGTGTTTACGTGAGTTAGATCGCCTGTTATGTCGTAAAGGGTTATCTCGACGGTCCTCTTCAGAAGCTGTTCAGGGTCAAGAGCAGGCACGCTAGCTATGCTGACGCGCCCGAAGACGTCAGGCGTCAGCACATCGTACCACTTCTTGAGTCTCCAGGCCTCTCTGACAGCGCCCTTCGGCTTGGGCATTAGTCCTCTTAGCACCCGTCCCTCAAGTCATTTAGATCACAATAAAAGTGTAACTATTGTGCTAGAGGGTTGAGGTTAGCTTTTAAACCCTCTTACGGCGGAGAGTCCTGGTGCCAAAGAGTTGCACAAGAAGAGTCGCAAGGGTCAGTCGCACTCGACAAGGCCAGCTCACCCTAGGCCTCCCTCCTGGCTTAACTTAACGCCTGAGGAGATAGAGACCATAATAGTTCAGCTGGCTCAGAAGGGCTATACCCCTAGCCAGATAGGCCTCATATTGAGGGACCAGTTCGGAGTCCCCCTGGTCAAGCCAATACTGGGCAAGAGCATAACAGAGGTCCTTGACGAGAAGGGGCTGGCGCCTAAGATACCCGAGGACCTCTTTAACCTGATAAAGAGGGCCGTGAACCTGAGGAGACACCTGCAGGAGCACCCCAAGGATACAAGCAGCCAGAGAGGCCTGGTCTTGGCAGAGTCCAAGATCAGGAGGTTAGTGAAGTACTACAAGAGCGTTGGCAAGCTGCCCCCAGACTGGGAGTACGACCCAGAGAGGGCAAAGCTACTCGTGGCCGGCGCAGGCTAACTGCTTGCGCGCCCTAATTAGCTCCCTTTGCTAGTGTTCCCCGGAGGCACGCCTTGCTGAGCGTGAAGCTGGAGCCAGGCCAGAACCTTGATAGGAGCTTGGCTGCTGCCTCATCTGCCCTGAAGTCCTTTACGAAGAGAGCTGAGGAGGCAGGGTTTTCAAGGGTTGTGAGCTACCCTAGTCCTGAGGCACTGGTAGCGGCAACCCTTGTATTTTCATACCTTAACAGGCTTGGCCTCACGGCCTCTGTGTCAATATCTCCGCGTCCTCCGATTAGGGTCGACGACCCGACAATCTTACTGGGCTTCAATTCATTAAATTATAATAATGAAAATGATAAGGATGTTCTCCTGGCCCTCGGAGGCTCTATAGCTGAGCCTCCACCCTTGAACGCAACCTATGTGAGCGTTGACGGAAGCCTAGGAGCCTCTACGGCTATGATTATCAGGGCCACGGGCGAGGGCGCCTTGAGCCCCGAGTACAAGGTACTTGCCCTAGCCTCCTCTTATGCCAGCAAATATGTTGACAAAATGGGCAAGTTCTCAGGACTCGATAAAATATATGCTGACACCCTGGTTGACGACGAGGCTGTATCCCTTTACATGGTCACCTACGTCAAGTCTTACAGGCCTCACGTGCTTGGTCTCTGCGACTCGCTTTGTATAACCCTGGATCCGCTTTTCCGGTCGCTGATAGGCCCGAGGCAGAGCTGTGTCAAGGTTATCGAGGCCAGCGGCCTATCAAAGCTAGCTGAAAAGAAGGCCTCAGAGGCAAGCGAGGACGAGGTCAGCGCTATCGCCAAGGCAGTTCTTATGGCCATAAGGGACAAGCTTAGGAGGCAGTACGAAGTAGTCGACTTCGTAGGCGGCATCTACGTGGCGTCAGAGAAGCTCATCATAACTGATCCTAGGGAGGCCCTAGGCCTTCTCGAGCTGTCACTCGACCTAGGGGGTTTAGGCCTAGCTGCCGCGCTAGTCCTGTCTTATGAGGAGGAGTACCCTCAGGCAGTGGCCAGCCTGCCCCTAGTGGCTGAGAGGCTCTCAGGCCTCCTGGAGGATTCTAAGCTGATGGACAGGGGCACGTTCTCAGGGGTTAAGGTTTACAGCGTCAAGTCCGACTTCGCGCCACCCCTTTACCTCCTGTGGCGGGCCCTGAAGCTTGTCGGAGCAATTCAGGGCGAGCAGCTGTTGCTGACTTACGAAGACGATAGGGGGCTTAGGGCTTCAATGCTTCAGGCCAGCGAGGCCTTAGGCGCCTCTGGGCTTCTCAGGCTTGTCTCGCAGGAGGACGTGGAGTACGAGGGACCCTTTATATGGATCCCCAAGAAGAGTGCGTGATAGAGGTAAGGGTAGAGGTAGGCGATCCTGCGACTGCCTTCTCTGTAGTTAGCTCGCTAAACGTTGACAACAAGCTTACGCCCAAGGGCGTTACGGCAACCTGCCAGCAAGAGAGGGGCTTGGTTATCTGTGAGGTCAGGGTCAAGGAATGTGACGACCCGAGGAGAGTCCTAACGGCCAGGAACACCATTGATGACCTGCTGATTAACTTAAGGGCGTCCCTGGCCTCAATTAGGGCCTTAAAGGGTTCTGAGGGCTAGTGGTAACCTTATAATCAGCTGAGGGTGAGCGTAACAGGGTCTTGCATTGAAGCTAATCTACGTAGTCTTGGACGGCGCGGCCGATGGGTCTAATCCCGTTAAGAGCTCTCTGGCAACGGCCTTCAAGCCCAACATAGACCTGTTAGCCACGACAGCCCATTGCGGCCTAGTTTACACCGTCTCTCAGGGGGTAGCGCCTGAAAGCGACGAGGCGGTCATAAGCATACTGGGCTACGATCCAGAGAAGTACTATACGGGCAGAGGTCCTCTCGAGGCGTTGGGGGCCGGGGTCGACTTTAAGGAGGGACAGGTAGCGCTTCGCGCTAACTTTGCAACCGTGGACCCAAAGACTTACCGCATACTAGATAGAAGGGCTGGCAGAGGCGTCACGAAGTCTGAGGCCCTGGAGCTGGCCAGGGCCGTTGACGGTATGAAGCTCGATAATGGGCTTGGGGAGGCTAGGTTCATACCGACAGTAGGCCATAGGGGCGTCCTCGTGCTCTCGCACAGGGACGTCAAGCTGAGCGCCAACATAACTAACACAGACCCCGCCTATGAGAGGGTAGGCCTCATCAGTAAGGCGAGGGCTTCCTTTGAGCCATACGTACAGCTGAGCAAGCCCCTTGACGAAAGGGACCCTGGTGCCGTCAAGGCGGCCCAGCTCTTAAACGAGTTCACGCGCAAGGCCATTGATGTGCTGAGCTCCCATCCGGTTAACCAGCAGAGGACCTCTAAGGGGCTATTGCCAGCAAACGCCATCTTGGCCCGCGACGCTGGGGATAGGTTGCCAGCGGCTCCGCCAATAACTTCTCTCTTTAGCCTCAGGTTCGCCAGCGTCACCGAGATGCCGGTAGAGCGGGGCATAGCAAAGGCGCTGGGCCTCACAGACCTTCACTATGAAGTGGAGGGTAAGACGAAGGAGCAGATATTGGTCGAGGAGGCTGACCTAGTCGCCGATAACCTTGACAAGTTCGACGCCTTCTACGTTCACCTCAAGGGTCCTGACGAGCCAGGCCATGATGGAAACTTTGAGGCTAAGGTAGCGGCGATAGAGCTCATCGACAGGCACTTCTTCTCGAGGCTCCTCTCAAGGGTGAGCAGGGACGAGGTGTTATTCATAGTCACGTCAGATCACGCAACCCCGTGGACCTTAAAGAGCCACAGCGACGACCCTGTGCCCATAATGCTCTCAAACCCTCAGCTGGGCAAAGGGCCTGGAAAGTTCGACGAAAGGAGCTGCTCAGGAGGCAGGTTAGGGCTCCTAAGGAAAGGCGTTGAGATATTGCCGCTTGCCATAAGGTACCTCAGGGAGTTAAGCTCATCATAAGCTTAAAAACTTACTGATGAAGGCTGGTTAAGGCTAAGGGGGAGAAGATGCCAAGAAGAGAGGAGAGGCCGCCGTTAAGGATAGTGATCTCAGACCCCACGGGCGGCAAGCTGCAGCTCAAGGTTAAGGTCAAAGGAGTTGACGACGAGAGCCTCGAGTACAAGGACACCATGAAGAAGACGAAGGAGCAGGAGCGTTACGAGCTGCCCCTTGCCAAGCTTTCACCGGCGTTGGTCGAAAAGCTCTCGTTAGGTCCCGTGGGCGTCGTAACTTTATCGGTCAGGATGGAAGGGTCCAAGGTCAACGTGCCGCTTAAGGTCATACCTGACCAGTCAGTGCCAGAAGGGGAGCTGTGGGTTCACAGCAAGCTGCTGGCCGAGATCTCAGGAGGTCAGGAGGTCGAGGGCGTGATCTATAAGACGAAGGCCTGGCAGATAGCGGTACCCGATGAAATAGCTATCAGGCTGGCAGGCCTTGAGATAGGTGACGAGTTTGACGGGACGATAATTGGGATGCCTGGGGTCACGTTAAGGATCACCGGTGGGACTGACGCTTCAGGCTTCCCGATGCACCCCGGCGTCCCTGGCTCCACCAGGAGGAAGGTCCTGCTGAGCGGACCGCCAGGCTTCCACCCTACCAGGGACGGTGAGAGGAGGAAGAAGAC
>AYMD01000003.1 GCA_000495735.1 uncultured Acidilobus sp. JCHS
CTGGAAGTACCGCGAGGTAAGGCCGTATATCTTGGCTACTTCATGTATGGCTACGCCGCCGAGTAGGGCGCGTAGGCCGCCAGCACCGCTAAGTAGAAAGCGTTATCCTGCCTTAAGCAGGACCCCGCGGCTGGCTTACCTAGGGAGGGTGTTGCAGGAGGTAGAGCTTAGGGGAGGCCTACAGTGGCCACTGGGAATATGTGGAAAAGGTATGACATCAGGACGGCCACCCCAACTATAGCGCCTCCAGTCATTATTAACAGTATTGCCAGGAAGAGGTAGAATGACCTGGGGCTCCCAACCTTGGTAACAGCGATTATGAAGGCGTTTATGATTGTTATCACAGCTGCAAATATTATGGTCGAGGACTCCAGCAGAGGCACGTTAATGTTGCCAAAGACAAAGACGTTAGCGAGGGAGGCGCTTACGCTGGCCCTCAGGGGTATGAGCAGCTGCGAGAAGTAGTACATCATCTCAGCCATGAAGGCCATTATTGCTATCACGCTGACGTGCATGAGTATAAGCGTTGAGAGGAAGTTGCCGGTCACCTGCAGCTTCCTCTCCCTCAGTGTAAGCAGGAGGTTCATGTGGTCGGAGAGCGCCACGCCCGCCTCGTTTAGGTCACCTCCGTGATCAATGGCTTCCGAGAACACCAGAAGCGACCTGTATATGTTCTCACTTCTGGTCTGCGCCGCGAACTTAGCCATGGCCACGCTCTTGTCGACGCCCATGGTGAGGGAGGCCTGCAGGTTCTCCAACAGCTTCCTAAGCTTGCCTACCTCTATCCTGGATAGCTCCTTGACCGCCTGCCTCAGGTCTGGCACCTGGGACAGGTATATCCCCAGGCTCCTTATAACGACCGGGAAGAACTTGTCATACTCGTCTATCATGTTCTCCATGTTGTTTATGATATAGCCTGCCGGTATAAAGAGTAGGCCAAACACTATGAATGAGAAGCCCACAGTGACGTAGTTAACCCCGTGGGACAGTATCATATACGATATAATCACGCCCAGCACAAGCCCGGCCACAGCAAGCAGGTCGGCTAGGAGCGCTGTGGGGTTCCTGGACCTCCTGGCCTCGAAGAGGTCCTTAGGGGCCTTCAGTATAACGAGCACGCCCAGCAACACTATGGCAATCAGGGCTGCAATGTAGCTCAGTACAACTATCCTAAGGCTGGTGCCGCCAAAAGAAGAAGAAGAGAAGCATCATTGTAGTGACTGCAAAGATCACTGAAACCATTGTTGAGGCATAGGCCCCGTAGAGCACGTTGAGCGAGTCGAGGCTCCTGTTATAGTAATTCTGGTAATTGAACTTTATGGTCTCGTACTCGACCTTTAGAAAGGACTTCACCTCCTCACCCACCGCCGATATTATTGCGAGCCTCTCCATGAACTCCTTGAAGGCCTTGTTCCTCTCGCCCCTTGATGACAGAGAGAGGGCCTCGGGCACCGTGTAGCCCCATCTCTTTGCGAGCTCCGCGGCCCTCCTGTAGACCTTTGAATAGTGGCCATAGGGTCCCTTGGAGGCGCTCTTAACTATCTCGCCTGGCGGCTGGAACCCCGTGGAGACGATGTACATGTGAAGCAGGGAGTACAGGAAGTCTATGTCAAGCCTTATGTAAGTCCTATGAAAGAGCAGCCAGTAGATGAGAACCCCAGCGCCAGAGAGCAATATGAGCAGCGAGGGGACCTCAAGCCTACCTCTGCTTAATGCCATCAGCAGGAAGCCAATCGCTATGAGTATCACTGAGGCGTGAAGCGGGCCTACCCTTAGCATCTTAAGCTTTGCTGCCCTGGGGCTCAAGGCAGTTCAAGCCTCCCTGCCCTCAGCTCCGCCAGGGCCCTCTCCACGCCCAGGCTCTCAGCCTTCACCACGGCCTTGAACACCTGGAAGTAGTCAAAGACCTTCCTGTTGACCAGCTCCCTGAGGAAGGCGGCCCTCACGTCAAGCTCGTCATATATGACCCTGTAGTCCCTCCTGGGGAGGCCCCTCATCCTCGCTATCTTCTCCTCGAGCAGGTAGCTGGACCCCCTGCCCGAGAAGATAAAGCGGTCCGTGGAGGGGTCCCAGGTGAACACGGGAATTGCGCTCACGGAGTCCGTGTTAGGGTCATAGCCCACAATCTCGTAAAGCGCCGTCATCCTCCTGACCAGCAGGCCCGTCTTGGAGTATGTGGACGCCTGGAACCAGGCGAAGTTCAGGTTGTCCATGTAGGGCTTAGGTATGTCTATGGGGTGCCCGGTGAGCCTCTGTATAAGCCTGGTGAAGTCACCCGCGTGGAAGGTGGAGAGCACCGGGTGGCCGGTCTGCATGGCCTGAAATGCCACGGCGCCCTCGGCGCCCCTTATCTCACCGACGATTATGTAGTCAGGCCTCTGCCTCAGGGCCGCCCTGAGGAGGTCGAAGAGGGAGACGCTCGTCTCAGGCCTCCCAGTGTCCCTGGCAAGCTCCCTGGTCCAGTTGGGGTGGGGCAGCTGGACCTCAGCTGTGTCCTCAATGGTCACAACCTTATATGTGGGCCTTATGAAGACAGCTATGGCGTTTAATGCCGTGGTCTTCCCCGAGGCCGTCTCGCCGCATATGAAGCCGCTCATGCCCTCCCTCAGCAGCATCCACGCATAGGCCGCGACCCTCTCATCTATGGTGCCCCAGTCTATCAGCTGGGTCACGCTTATGGGCACCTTTGACGCCTTCCTTATCGTGAAGTTCGTGCCCCTCAGGCTCACGTCGGTGCCAAACACTATGTTTAACCTGCTTCCGTCGGGCAGCGTAGCGTCCACTATTGGCCTGGCCCTGGTTATGGGCTTCCCTATCTTCTCGCCGAGCCTGAGCACGAAGGCGTCCAGCTCGTCCTCTGAGGAGAAGCCCACGTTGCTCTCCATCCTGTTGAATATCTTGTGCACTATGTATATGTTGCCGACGCCGCTGGCCGATATGTCCTCAAGGTAGGGGTCCCTGAGGAAGGGCTCCAGCACCCCAACCCCTATCTTGTCCCTGATGACGTGGTACTTTATGTAGTCAACCCACCCCTTCTTCACTGGAACCCTCCTGAGCTCAATGTCGCTGGCCAGCGACGAGTAGTCCACGTCAGAGTCCGTCGGCTCGAGTATCCTGTCCAGGAGCGAGAGGAGGAGCCTCTTCCTCTCCTCCGCCGACTCCGGGGCCTCGCCGCTTATCACGTTCGCCAGGGCGACATCTATCGCCCTCATGAGCTCGAGTGAGGGCCTTGGGGGCTCTATGACTACGTACTTACCCATGTCGCTACCCTTGACTGAGTAGGCGTGGATGAAAACGCCACCTCCCACCGGGTAAACCACGTTGTAGGTCCTCTGCTTCTTCAGCGAGGAGTCAAGCTTCTCCATGTAAACAGGCTCCCCCAGCTCGCCGCTGACCTTCGAAATGTAGTCCTGTAGGTACTGGGGTCTCTCGCCGAAGTCTGGCTCTTTGGCCTCTGAAGGTCCAGTGCCCCTATGCCTTCTGGGCAACAGGCTGAACCTCAAAAGCCATCACCTTAGGACAGAACTATGGGTATCACCTTGATGCCAAAGGCGGGGTCCACGTCAAAGGTTATGGAGCTCTGGGCCCCGGAGGGGAGGCCCTTGAACTTAACCACCGTCAGCACCTTTAGCCTCCTGCCGCCGAGGTTCGCCTCGCTCAGCCTGATGTAACCATCACAGGTAGCCTTTATGGGCTCCGAGAGGGCCTTCGGCAGCGTGTTAGGGTGAAACGTGACAATCACGCTCATGCCTCTGTCAGCAGACTTCCTAAGGGCCTCGAAGAGCATCTTTATCGAGCCCTCTGGAGCAGCCGATGACAGGTATGAGAGCGTGTCTATCACAGCTGCGTCGGAGTTCAGCTTCCCTGAGGTGAACACGTAAGCGAGGGCCCCCAGGAGCCTCTCAGCGGTGTCCCTAGTCACTGGAATCCCCACGTTCATGGTGTAGACCCTCAGTGACCCCCTGATGAAGTAACTGAAGAGGTCGAAGCCCGACTCCTTAGCCTTGCTTATGAACGTGTAGCTGCTTCCCTCGTTGGTGAAGTAAGTCACCGAGAGGCCCGCCCTAAGGTAGGCCTGGGTGAGCAGGAGCGCAATGCTGGTTTTGCCCGAGCCGTTGTCGCCCTCAATGGCTATAAGGCTTGGGTGAGGTATGCCTCCTCCAAGCCTTGAATCCACCTCCTCGTTCCCGGTGCTGAGTATCACGCTAGGGGGCCCGGTGTAAAGGTATACTGCGCAGGAGGTGCTTTAAGGGGTATCACTGTTACTGTTATTGGCTGGGTCCTTAGGGCCTGCTGTGACAGCGTCAGGTTGAGCTCCAGCGTCTCGCCCGGCATGAGCCCTGAGCCGGCCGAGTACCGAGCTGAGTAGCTGCCCACGAAGTAGAGCACAGGAGGGCTTGAGGTCAGGTTGAACACCTGGACCTCGGGCCCCGTGGACGTGTAGTAAAGGACTACAACGTAGGTGTCCTCGACCAGGTACAGGGGCTCCTGACCGTAGTTTGTTATATTTACGAGCAGCGTCCTGTTATTAGCAGCAAGCAGCGCCGAGGACACCCTGACGTAGGCCAAGGGCTGGTAGATGTGCAGCAGCGACGCAACCTGGTAGGCATTTAATATCATCCCGGCCAGAGACCCGAGCACTACGACCAGGGCGACCGCAGCTATTGCCATGCCTACAGCTACCTCGACGCCCACGCGTCCCACCTAAGGGGACTGCTGAAGGTATGCGCTGAACTCCTGGCCGTCCGGCAGCGAGACTATTACGTGAACGGTGTTGCCGAAGTTAGCCCCAGTCCTCACGACTATCTCAGCCATGGCGCCTGGGCTCAGCTGGCCCCCCTGGGAGCCGTAGATAGTAACCAGCCCCCAGGTCCCCCGGCCGCCTGACTGCGAGTAGATATACATGTTCAGGGTGCCGTTGGCGGGACCAAGGAAGACCTCAACATAGCTGAGCTCCGCCTGAGTTAAAGTGACGTAGCCGCTGTTCCTGATGAAGATGTAGTATGATGAGTCAGAGGCATTGTAGTAGGCGTACACAAGGGTCAGCTGTGTCTCCAGCGACCGGGCCTCGGCGCTGGACCTCTGAGAGTAAGCGCTCATTATCTGATATGTCTTAAATATAACCGTGGCGCTGACCGCCGAGGTCAGTATCACGGTAACTATTATGAAGATCGTGTGGCTCACAGCAACATCGCTCAAGCTCTCACCTCGACTCCTCCTGCCTTCTGAGCTTCGAGAGTATCATCTTGGCCAGGCCGCCCCTTATGACATCATCGTTGCTGACCCCAGCCTCACTGAATAGTATGGCTAGGAGCGAGATGACTTCCTGGGGCGACAGGCCCTTGTCAATCCCAAGCTTTATGGTATTAAGTAGGTAAACCAGGGCGTCCCTCTCGCCCTCGCTTAACACCCCAAGGGATCCCAGGGCCTTTACCACGTTCTCGAAGAAGTCGGTTGACAACATGCTCATGTCAGCGAAGAGGCTCAGAAGCTTCATGACCTTCTCCACACTGACGCCCTGGGAGGGGATCCT
>AYMD01000004.1:0-1163 GCA_000495735.1 uncultured Acidilobus sp. JCHS
GGACTCTGACCTCTGAGCTGCCTGGTCACAGGGTCGACCTCAAGGCCGAGGCCCTCGAGCGCCTCCACGCCCATGACCTCCACATCATTCCTCTCAGCGAACACAACCACCCTGGTGGCCCTCTCGCCCAGGCACTCTATGACAGCCTCCCCAATCTCCCTCTCCACGGTCCCCCCCTCTATGGTTCTGAACCTCCTGGTCCCGCTGGGCCTCACGCCAATGGATTCGAGCCTCTCCCTCCTTATCCAAGTGTACGTGCTGCCCGCGTCAACGATCAGCTCTAGGTCAAGGCACCTGGCCCTGTCCTGAGGGTTGCAGGCCCTGACCAGGGCGGTAGTGTGGCCCATCTAGGCTCCCTCCTAGCTAATGCCCAGGAAGCTGACCTCCTCCCCGCCTTAAAAGGCGAGGCTTTCAGTTGCTGTAATTAAGCGGCTGACAGGGAACGTGACGACGAAGAAGCCGAGTTAGAACATGGCGCTTGCAGAGCGATAAGAAGGGCTACGAGGGCACTGGGCCTTGAGGGCTAAGACCCCTCCCAGACGTAGACTATTGACCAGTCGGCCGCATAGGTAGAACCAGTGCCGGCCCCGACCCCAAAGGCGTAGGTGCGAGAGGAGGGCGGACTGAAGTAACCGTTGAGGTTGACAGAGAACGATGAGACGAGCCAGGGATAATTGAGGTCTTCGGCAAAGCCGTAGAGTGAGTTCGTGCTAGGGCTGTACGTGACGCACACCAGGACGTAGTCGCCTGGCCCGGGAAGCCAGGGATAGGGGCTCCAGGTTCCAACGCCGTCCCAGCCGGACCACGGCGGGCCCAGGTTAGGGCTTGGGCTAGGGGCAAAGCTTATACTATAGTAACGGACTCTGCCGTGGTGCACAAAAGTCTCATCTACGACCCAGGCGTTCCAGGGGCCAGCGGCGCCTGTGTAGTAATTGTAGTTATAGAACCACGCTGGGTCGAACTGAACCGCGAGGTAGTTAGCTGACGAGTTTGGGAATATTACGTCACCCATGACAGGCGACAGGTATTGGGAGACGTTCAGGGACGTCACATATAGGACACTCTGGTTATACGTGCTTGAGACCGACCAGCCGTAGGGTTCCACGAAGAAGTAAAAGGTCACTCCGTGGCCCAGGTAGTCCGTCAGGGTGTCGTTGGAGTAG
>AYMD01000004.1:1781-4362 GCA_000495735.1 uncultured Acidilobus sp. JCHS
GGAAGCTCGCGGAGCTCCCGTTGAGCCTTATCGTCACTGTGCCCGCCTGAGAGAGGTTGAAGACGGTGAAGGGCCAGCTGACTAGGTACTGGCTCCCGCTCGTGGTCACGTTGTAGAGGGTGAAGGCGTAGCCGCTCGAGTTCTGCCAGCTCCCGTAGTTCACTACGTTTATCCTGGGCGATAGGGGGCACCAGTAGACGAGCCTGTTAAAGGCCACGGGACTTTGCACAGGGGTCAAGGCGACCCTTGCAGTGTAGAGGTAGATCACGTCTGCGTAGGCCGCCGCCAGGGAGGCCGCCATAAGTAGGGCGGCAACAATTGCCAGGGCCCTAGCTTTTGCCCTCACCCTTGCCTCCTCCCCCGGCCTCAGGCAGGTACCTGGCCATCTCCAGCAGCGCCCTGGCGGCCCACGGCCTCGTCCTCTCCAGCTCCTCCAGGCTCACCCCGAACCTCCTCCTGGCCTCTGCGTCAGCCAAATCCCTGAGCCTCCTGCGCCTCGCCTCAAGCAGGTACGACCTGGAGGAGGCCCCGTGGCCTGGGGCGAACCTGGCGTAGGTCTCAACGGCCTCAGCTATGCCCGGGCTAAGCCGCCTAAGGGTGTCAAGGCTGACCCCGAACCTCCTCCTGGCGAGCTCCTCAGCAGCCGCGAGGGCCCTTCTGACCTCAGGCCAGATTGAGGCCATGAGGGTGGAGGCCGAGGCTATAGTCATCACTATAAGGGGAGGCAGGTAGATCGTGGGCCTTGCGTCGGGCACAACTAGGACTGAGTAGAGCGCGCCCGGGCTCCCGTAGGGCACAGCGAGGCCCCTGAGGTAGGAAAGGCCGCGGGCCAGCTCAAGGGCTACCACGATGTAGTACGAAAGCGCTGCGATCGAGAGGTACGCCGCCCTTGACCTCGCGCCGCGCAGTGCATAGAAGGCGGCGGCCGCCAGGAGGACCTCGGGCACAAGCATGGGCGGGTAGAGGCTGACCCTCACGCCAGTTGGCGTTGAGACGCTCACAACGAAGCCTATTCTAACGCTGTAGTACCTGGCGCTGGCCGTCACTACGGGGAGGGCAGCAACCGCGCCCATTGAGACTATTGCAAGGAAGGCCGCGGCCCTTGTGAGAGCCCTAGCGCTGGTAGGCAAGGCTTCCCACCTCCTCTGAGTAGTTGCCGTAGGGCGTGAGGTAGGTGACGTTGATTAGCCCCCTGACCTGATAGACGTCGCCAGGGCTGAGCACGTCAAGATTCTCGTAGCTGCAGGCCAGCGGCAGCGCCAGGTAGCCGGTCCCTGGGCCCACGAAGGCGCTCCTCGTTGAGTTGCAGGAGAAGCCAAACACTATGCTTGACCTGTTTACGTTTATCAGGACTACGTCGCTGAGCGAGACCTCGGTCCTGAACGGGGTTATGTAGCTCACGTAGGCCACCGGAGTACCATTGACTAGGGATATGTTAACGATCTTGAAGGACTCAGCGGCATATATGTACCTGAGGAAGTAAGAGAGGACGTAGCCCTTGCCCCCCTCCAGGGACAGGTTGACGACAACTATGGCAGGCCTTCCAACTAGGTAGGGGCTGAGGCCTATGGTCAGGTTGTTGGATCCGCAGCTCACTTCGCTGAGGCTGGCCTCCTCAATAGCCCTGCCGTTGAGCTCTATTAGCACCGTGGCGCCCTTAGGCTTTACGTGGCACTGCGTTATGTTGAGTGAGAGCAGTAGCCTGTCCCCCACGCCAGTGATGTTAGTCACGTTCACGTAAAGGGGCGTGGGGACCAGGCCAAAAAGCCTTGGAGGTAGGAACTTCACCGCCGCAAGGCCCCCTAGGACGGCGACAACTATTACAAGGGCTGCATAGAGTAAACTAGGCTCGCCGTCCAAGGGGGCCCGTCACCTCTGCAGCGCAGCAGCCCGCTCAGCTTATGGTTACTTGGGGCTTACGAGGTTGGGACGGTTACCGCGCTCTCGTTAGTTAGGCCAAAGTATATCGTGAGGGTCCCTTGGCCGGCTCCATGTGATATGGGGAGTGTTGGCTCTACCAGGAAGTCTATGTAGTAGGTGTTCCCTGCGGTCAGGGAGACCGTGCCGCTAGCTGTGCACGAAGTGCTTGGCGTTATGGTTATCGTCCCGGTCGGGCTGCTGGGGCTCCCCGTGATCGGGTACACTATAAGCTTCACCGACGTGAGGGCTGGGCCTGAGTAGGAGCAGGAGTCCACGTACAGGTACCACGGACCCGACCAGACCGCGTTCACCTTGACCTCAAGGGCCTGGTAGACGTAGGTCTCTGAGGAGTTAGTTATGGGTATAGTAAGCGATATCTGCGGAGAGGTATTGTTAGTGAGCGAGAGGCCGACATTGCTGGCATCAGGGCCTGCCAGGAAGACGATGGGCGTCACGGGCTTAACGGTGACCTGGGCCTGGTAGACGAATATCACGTTGGCTGCCGCCATGGGAACCGCTAGGGCTATGGCCAGTATGCCCGCCACGAGGGCCAGCCTTCCTATCCTATTCATTTAGACCACCTCCTGTGGTACTCTAACTTCGAGCGGCCCTCTATCCTTTAAAAACTTTTTCGTTTAATTATACGTTCCATCTGACCAGG
>AYMD01000005.1:0-1305 GCA_000495735.1 uncultured Acidilobus sp. JCHS
GCACTCCCTTGGCCTTATAGGTGCCGAACATGGTAAAGACAAAGTAATCGCTGTTCATGGAGTGAAGTGCCACCCTGTCGTAGTCCTTCAGACCACTCTCGATCAGGAAGTTCGCGACCCTGTTGGAGAGGGAGTCGAGCTGCAGGTACGTGTACCTCCTTTCGACGTTACCGTCGTAGTAAATTAGGCCGACCTTGTCAGGGTACTTATGGGCCGTGAACTTCGGGAAATCCGCAATAACCCACCTCATTATCTTGTTGTACCTCTTCATGAGCCTTATGGCGTTCTCCTCACTTATCGTCGAGAGGAGAGACCTGAGCTCGTCCAGCTCGGACCCTGACAAGATGCTTAGTCCCATAACCTATGGGAAAAAGGAGGGAGCTTAAAATTTTATGTACCGTCGGCGCCTTTCGTAATAAGTGTTGCATGAAATATCGTAGTTTTCAGGACACGAATCTAGAAATACCCTAGGGCCCTACTTCATCGCTGATTACATAATACAGGTGCCTGACATACCGCAGACCTTCAACTTCAAGAAGCTCGAGGTCCCGGTGAGGAAGGTCCTCATGGGCTGGGACGTGAGCAAGGCCGTGAACCTGGCCAATGTAATAAACCCTGACGCCTTCTTTAAGGTCATAGAGGCTGCCAAGCTTATCGTCGAGCAAATAAAGGAAGAGTAGGAAGGCAGCAACTTTCATAGAGCTATCATGGCAGAGAGCTACCTTTACGAGGTACTGCTAATTGCTAGGGCCTTGGTCTCTACGCCCAGGGCGTATATCAGGACGCCAGCGGCCAGCCAGGCAACGGCATACGTTGACAGGGCAGCGCTGAAGGAGAAGAAGACGGGGAGCAGGGGGCCAACTATCATGCCGACCCTCGCCATCGAGCCGCTGCTCCCCATGCCCGTGCCCCTCAGGTCAGACGGGAAGGACTCGGGCGTGTAGGCGTATATGAGGCCCCAGGCGCCCAGGTTGAAGAAGTTCAGGGCCACGCCTGAGGCCAGCAGCCAGGCCGTGCTGGGGGCGAGGGCGAACGCCGCTGCCGCAGCGGCTGAGCCAGCGAAGAAGGCCAGCAGGCTCGGCCTCCTGCCTATCCTCTCAACTAGGTACGCCGCCGTGAGGTAGCCTGGCAGCTGGGCCAGCGACATGGCCAGGGAGTACCCGAAAGGTCCTCACCAGGCCGTAGCCCCTCCTGGCAAGCATGGTTGGAAGCCAGAGGAAGGCGCCGTAGTAGCCGAAGGCTAGGAGAGCCAGGAGGCCCAGAGCACGAGCGTCTGGGTCCTGAGCCTCTTAGCCAGCAGCCCCC
>AYMD01000005.1:2027-3289 GCA_000495735.1 uncultured Acidilobus sp. JCHS
CCACGTTCCTCCCCCTGCGGTCAGGCGGCGAGAGCTCTGAGACCAGGGAGGCGGCCACCGGGAGCCCCGCCGCCTAGCCCCGAGCCCTGTGAAGAGGCGTATGGCGGCCAGGTCTGAGGCGGAGGAGGCAAACGCCGTCAGCCCCACTCCTACGCTGTAGAGGGCCAGCGTCAACATGAACGTGCGCCTGCGGCCCCATAGGTCCGCGAGCCAGCCGAAGAGGAAGGCGCCTATGAGCATCCCGACGTTGTTGGCCAGTATTACGAGCCCCTCGTCCCCCTTGGTGAGGCCAAGCTCGTGGGAGGCCGCAACCAGTATGTAGGACAGCAGGAGGACGTCCATGGCGTCGAACATCCACCCTATGCCTGAAGCGGATATGAGCCTCGCCTCCCTGCCGTTCACGGGCTTCACCATCTTGGAGAACAACTGTTCTCCATAATAAGCGTTCGCGGAGGGCTTACACGTACGCAGGCCGGCAGCCGCTGGGCACTCTCCCCTTGGTCGGCCCCTTAAGGGGCTCAGAGGCGCCTTCAGCGTACCGACTTTCTTCAGCTCAGGGCCCTCTAGGTAGCCCTGGCCCCGTGAGCGGTCTGAAACACCATGTTAACTCCCCGGTTTACAGAGTTTCAGCCGCTGGCCTGAGGGCTAAGCCGTATAGCCTAAGCCCTGGACCCTTCAAGGGGCGACCTTGGAGGTCTACCTGGTAAAGGGCATGTCGAACTCGTACCTCACGAGCGACGGGGTTCTCGTAGACGCTGGGGCCAGCGTCAAGGACGTGCTGAGGGCCGCGGGGCAGCACGGCATCAAGGTCAGGTACCTCTTCATAACGCACTACCACGTTGACCACGTGAGGCGCGCTGCCGAGATAGCCGAGGCCCTCGGCTGCAGGGTGGTGGCCCCTGAGCTCGACTCTGACGTGATAGAGGGAAGGTCACCTCCCCCTGGGGGCCTAGCGGGCCTCTTCCACAGGCTGCTCAGGGTCAGGCCGGTGAGGGTTGACGTCAAGGTCAGGGACGGCGACGAGGTGGAGGGCTACAGGGCTGTGGCGACCCCCGGCCACACGCCTGGCAGCACGGCTTACGTGAAGGAGGGCGTCATGTTCAGCGGCGACGCTGTGCTGAGCTCAAGGGGGAGGCCCGTGCCGCCTCCCAGGAGGTATAACCTGGACCAGGCGAGGGCCGAGGAGAGCTTCAGGAGGCTCCTGGCCCTGAGGCCAGGCGTGATATACCCTGGCCACGGTGAGCCGATAAGGCTTCAGCCCT
>AYMD01000006.1:0-1523 GCA_000495735.1 uncultured Acidilobus sp. JCHS
GGGGACCCACATGGGGGGTGTACGGCCTGACCGGATCAGTGGCCCAGGACCCTGTCGTCCTCTATCTCGCAGCCCTGCTCTACGCGCTCCCCCCGTCCGAGGTCTGGGGCGTTGAAGCTATAGTGGCTACCGCCTCAGCCCTAGGCTACCTAGCCGTGCTAGGCTAGCCGAGGACCTTAGGGAGCTCGTCGCTGTTCACTACCGTGGCCCCGTAGACCCTCCTGTAGTACTCCTCCCAGTTCTTATCTATGCGGGCCGCCACGGCGTCCCTGACCACAACCACTCTGTATCCCCTGAAGAAGGCGTCAGCGGCCGTGTGCCTCACGCATATGTCTGCGTCGAGCCCCACCAGCACGACAGTGTCGACGCCCAGCGACCTGAGTATGTGGTCGAGCGGGGTGCCATAGAAGCCGCTGTAGGCGTGCTTCTCAAGCACGTACTCCCCCTCCCTCGGGGCCAGCTCAGGCACCACCTGGGCCCCCCAGGTGCCCTTCATGGCGTGAGGGCCCCAGAGGGGCATCTCTATGTCAGTGCTGTAGTGGGAGTCGTTCACGTATATCACTGGCCAGCCCCTCGACCTGAAGTGCTCAAGGACCCTCCTGGCGGGCTCAACTGTTGAGGCCGCCTCGGGGGTCTTAAGAGCGCCGTGAACGAAGTCGTTAAGCATGTCAATAATCACGAGGGCGGGCCTCAAGCTCTCACCGTGAAGAACAGATGTTCTCCAGGAATATAAGCGTGCCTCTGGTGCCTAACCGTTACCTCTGAGGCCACCTAGGCGGGGAGCCCTTAAGCCCCTCCTGGACCTAGACAGCTGGGCAAGGCCCTTGGCCAGGCCCATATACGGCCAGGGCTTCTTCCACGTGTCAAGGGAGGCCATATTCTACACTATAGTCTTCGACTACGCTGACGAGGAGATGGAGTACCAGCGCCTCCTCTCAGGTCCGCCTGAGGCCCTGAGGGCCGAGGAGGAGAGGCTCAGGTCAGAGATGCAGTCCCTCATGGACTCGGAGAGGGTCATAATAAACGGGGAGAGGGTGAGGCCCAGGGTCGTCGCGGCCAGGGCCGAGGTGAGGGGGGAGCCGAGGAGGTCAACGGCCACCTTCCTCGTCGAGATGCCGTGGAGGCCTAGGACGGGGGTCAACGTCTACGAGGACTTCTACGAGCCCGACGTGGCCGAGTACGACTACGTAGTCTACTGGCTCATGCCCCCGTGCGCGTCGATAAGGAGCTATGAGATGTCAGGGAGGGCCAGGGTTGAGGGGAGGCTCCTGGAGGTGAAGGTCAGGGCAGGCACCAGGGTTGAAGGCTATGAGAGCATAGCCTTTGAGCTGCCTGAGGGCTGCCTCACAGCACCCTGACTGGCACGCCCAGCCTGGCCGCCACCTCGGCCTGCCTTGAGTCAGCCGTGACCAGCTCAGCCCCAAGCCTGAGGGCGGCAGCTATGAAAAGCGCGTCCTGCATAGTCAGGTCCTCCCTTTGACGATATCTCGAGGGCGTCCTTAAGCAGCTCCCTGAAGCCAATG
>AYMD01000006.1:2462-3489 GCA_000495735.1 uncultured Acidilobus sp. JCHS
CCGGCAGACCATGACGCACCTCTCGCAGCCGTCGCACCTGGACCTGTCTATGACCACGGCGAAGGTGTTGGGGTCCCTGTATATGGCGTCGTGGGGGCACACGCCGTCCATTGCACAGAGGCCGCACTGTATGCAGAAGAGCGGGGCGTCGAGGGGCTCCCTCTCGAGCCTGAGCACATGGATTGCCGAGAGCTCCGGGTCGAAGACCTTGAAGTGCTCGAAGCTGCAGGCGAGCTCGCACCTGCCGCAGCCAGTGCACTTCTCGGGGATCGCTATGAGCTGCTTCAAGCCGGGCCCCTCTCAGGCTGGGCCCCAGGAAATATATTACCCTGACCTCCTCCCGGCCCCAGTAAGGGATGAGGTCTAGCCCCCCTTAACGTTACGCCATTAATAAACGCAGGACTTACATCAAGGCCTGGGGCTCCGCGTTAAGGCCCTCCTCAGTCACCTGTTCAAGCCTTGTAGTAACACATAATAGCTGGTTTAGTGAGGTCCCCTTGACGGGGTCGACCTTGAAGTACTCAACCTACCTGATGGTCGGCGCCCTGACCTTTGACCTCCTGGTAGCCGTCGTCTACCTTATAGTGGCCCTGGGCATAGGGGCCCCGGCCCTCGCCAGCGGCTTCTACGCCTTCCTCGGGGCCCTCGTCTTCATACTCATAGGCATGGGGGCCTCTCTCGGCCTGACAGTGGGCGGCTACAGGAGGTCAATGCTGGCCGTAAGCCTTGTCTTCAACCTGGCCCTGGCGGCCCTCATGTTCTACTTCAAGGCGGGCCTGGTCCCTGAGGCCGTGACGGCCCTGGTGGCCCTCGTCAACATCGCGGCCTCAGCCATGGCCTACTCCGCCATGGGGTCGGGCAGGGAGGTCAAGCTGCCAATACTTGGGGTCTAAGCCAGCTCATGACTGAGAGCTGAGCGGGGCCCTCCTGAGCGCGACCCTTACTGCCAGGGCGGCGGCCGCTGAGGCGAGGGCCAGGACAAGGCCGTACCCCAGGGGGCCGGCCAGGAGGAGGGTCAGCGGGGGGG
>AYMD01000007.1:0-1026 GCA_000495735.1 uncultured Acidilobus sp. JCHS
CCCCTGAGACCTCGAAGAAGAGCCTATACGTCATGCTCGCTAACCTGATGTGGGGCAGGGTCGGCGAGCCGGAGATGGACTATAAGGGCAACTTCGACAGGTTCGTTATCGAGCTTGAGGATGAGTACTGGAAGGCCCTCGAGGGCGCCCTTAAGGACTTCAACTTACAGGTCCTGGTCAGGCCCAGCGCTGAGGGCGACGAGGCAGGCCGCGAGTCCATGAGCCACTACCTGACCAAGGCCTTCATGGTCAACTACCTGGTTAGAAGGCTGACAGAGGAGTTCAAGGGGAAGGGGGCTAAGGAGGACGAGGCGAGGCGGAAGGCGTTGGACTGCGTCAGTACAGAGTACCAGCCAGGCGGCGCCAACGTCAGGTTCGACATATATGTTAAAGATAAAGGTGCTAACAGTGACTGCGGCTCCATGAGCAAGCTAATTGTTGAGGTTGAGACTCTCTACGGCACGGGCACCGCTCTTCACAAGGTCCTGGACACTATAGAAAGCAGGGTAAACGCGGGCGCAGACAGGCTCTGGGTCGTCGTGCCGAACCCCCAGGCCGTCATTTACCTGCCGCAGCTGCTTAGGCTCGAGAGGTATGCCAGGGAGCGCTTTAAGGGCAAAGAGATAGAATTCTACACCCTTGACGTAAAGGGCGGCGCCCCTGTCAGGCTGGTTGATGTCGCAAGGAAGCTGCTGGACGAGTGGAGGAAGCTGAAGGGCGAGCCAGCAGGCGGCGCTGAGGAAGGCGTTACGCCAGCTCAATAACGTTCGCGTTTTCAGAGGTCGCCTAACTTATAGGCCTGGCCGGAGCCGTTTCAGTCATTGGTCAGATCATGGCTGAGGGCGTTGGCCTCACCTTTGAGGTCAAGGTCCACAGGGGGAGGCGCATAACAATACCTAAGGCGGTCGCTGACCTGCTGGGCATAGGTGAGGGCTCTAGGCTCAGGCTTCGCGTTGAGGGCAACAGGGTTGTCCTGGAGCCGGTCAGGGACGCCCTCTGGTTCGCAATGCACGGGCCCAAGGTGGG
>AYMD01000007.1:1046-10824 GCA_000495735.1 uncultured Acidilobus sp. JCHS
GTATTAACCTTTTAGAATGTGTTAATGAAAAGCTTAAAAAAGGAAAAGTAAATAAAATAAAGGTTGCAGTAGCCTATGTTAAGCTTTCTGGCGTGGAAATGTTTAGTGATCTTTTTGAAGACGTTAGCGAGTGTACTATTATTACTTCGCTAGATTTTGGAATCACCGAACTAGAAGGGGTCAAGAAGCTAAAGGAGCTAGGATGTTCCGTGTACATTTACAACGGTAAGAAGGAGTTTCATCCTAAAGTCTACTTATTTGAATCAGGGTCACAGGAGTTTGCAATTATTGGCTCCTCGAACTTAAGCGAAGGAGCGTTAACTGGGAAAATGTCGAACTTAACCTAATGGTAAGCGAAAAGGGATTGATAGATTACATAAATTCTTTCATTAATAATTTAATAAGCGAGTCAATACCGGTCGATGACAACTTATTATCAGTTCTTGAAAGCGGAGGATATAACGACATTAGGCATAAAAGTTATGACAGGCCTGCTTGGGATATCTTTCGTGACATAAATAGGAGTTATTATTGTGGCAAATTCAATGAACTGTATGATTTTGTTCAAAGATATAAGGAAAAAGGCGAACTGATGAAGGTGAAATTGAGTATTCATAAAATGGCATTATATGGATTAGCCTGTGACCTATCCTCTTACGACTTAAAAATAGACTTAAATGAAAGAGGGGCTAGAGGTGCTCCAGATGCCATTATAAAAGCTAGAAATGAGGTGAAAGTGGTTGTTCAAGGGATGGTATTACCTGGTAAGACCGCAATACTGAGCAAGCTAAGCGGTTTTGATTACTTTATAATCTTACGGATGATTAATCGTGGAACACGAGAATACTACATACTTAGTAAAAGCGAGCTAGAAAAGCTGGTCAGAGAAGGTAAGATTGTCTATAATGAAAACGCTAAGGCGTACGAGATATCTCCTAGAATATATGAAAAATACAGAACTATGTTAAACGAATTTATAAATAAAATAAGTAGTTCGTAAATGTGCTAGACGTCAGGCCCTGCACCCAAGGGCTCTGCCTCCTCAGGGCCTTTGCAGCGGGCCTGTAAGCGTGCCGTGCGACTATGACTTGTTGTCATCTAATGGTTTCTCTACGCTCAGCGCTAGTGGCCCCTGTAAGGTGCCAGGCGTCACCCTAAGTGACCTCCTCAACATGGTTGATGACCCTTACCTGATGGAGGCGCTGCCCCAAGGGCGAGGGCGATGAGGGCCTTGATTCCCGTAGATAGGGGCCCGTGTCGTTGGGCCCGAGGGCCGCCCATGACGCCATAGGGGCTGTGAGCCCCTAATGGACGAGGTGGAAACCTCTAGGCGCGGCGAATGAACATAACATTGATGAGAATGAGCGCTTAGGGACAAACGGAAGCGCTAGCTGAAGGCCTTAACCCTCTCCCACGGCTCCACGTCGCCCTCCACCACGTAGAACAGGGGGTGAACCTTGACCTCGGCCTCGCCCTTCAGCGCCTCATACCTCGCCGGGTCCCTGGCCCTCAGCTTGTCCAGCAAATGCTGGAACTCGTACCTGACCTGCCCTGACGTAACTGGGACCCTCGGCAGGCCCGGGTCGTACCTCACTATCTTGCTTACGTTGAAGTCATACCCCCTCCTCAGCCCCTCAAGGTAGACGTAGTAGAGGTACGTGCCTATGTAGAGCACTGGGTCGCTGGTCCTCCTAAACCTCTCGAGCTGGGGGTGCCTCGTGTAGCCCCTGGTGAGGCCCATGAGGACCTTCTGGGCCAGCAGGGCCTCCCTCCAGAGCGCCAGCAGCCCCCTTGCGTCAAGGTAGCTCGGGGATATTGACCAGAGCCTCAGGCCTGACACCCGCCTGCACAGTAGCCTCCTCAGGGCCTTTGAGCGCGAAGGCCCCTCAGCCCAGCGTTATCGTCCTGTTGGCCCTCCGTCGTAGGTCCTGGCTGACCTGAGGCCGCCCTCCCTCCCCGCCTTACTTCGTCCTAACCCCCCTTATCCTGCCAAGCAGGCTCCTCACTATGACCAGCCTCTGGACCTCGTTGGTGCCGTCGCCTATCTCGACCATCTTCACGTCCCTGTATACCCTCTCGACCAGGCTCTCCCTGCTGTACCCGAACCCTCCCTCGACCTGCACCGCCATCCTTGCCACGTCAACCCCCCACTGGGCGGCGGCAAGCTTTGCCATGCTGCTCCACATGGGGTAGTCGGGGTCCCCCGCGTCAACCCTCCTGGCGGCCTCATATATCAGCAGCCTCATGGCCTCGACCCTGACCTTCATCTCGGCAAGCATGTACTGGACCATCTGGTGCTCAGCTATGGGCACCCCCATGGTCTCCCTCTGCCTCGAGTAGGCCAAGGCGTCCTCGAAGGCCGCCTCGGCCAGCCCGAGCGCTGTGGCGGCCGTCACCACCCTGCCCTCGTTTAGCGCGTCCATGACTACCTTGAAGCCGCCGTTCAGCTGGCCGACCATGTTTGACTCGGGTACCCTGCAGTCCCTGAAAAGCACCTCGCTCGTCCCGCTGCCCCTGTAGCCCATCATGTCGAGCTTTGAGACCTCTACGCATGATGTCTTGTCTACGACGAACAGCGAGATCCCCCTGTGCCTGTCCTCAGGCCTCCCGGTCCTGGCCGCCACGAGGAAGAAGTCGGCATAGGGGGAGTTAGTTATCCATGTCTTCCTGCCGCTTATCACGTACTCGTCCCCCTCCTTGACCGCCCTAGTTGTTATGGCCGCCGCGTCCGTGCCGCAGCAGGGCTCGCTCAGGGCGAAGGCCCCTATGGCCCCCTTTGCCAGCTTCGTCAGGTACCTCTCCTTGATCTCAGGGGAGGCGTAGTGGACCAGCGGGTAGGCCACCATGGTGCCCGAGACGGTGGCCATTATTGCGACCGCCCCAGAGGCCCTGGCCAGCTCCTCAACAACTATGACGGACTCAAGGGTGCTCAGCCCAGGGCCCCCGTACTCCTGGGGGACCCTCAGGGCGAAGTAGCCCATCTCAGCCACCTGCCTTATAATGTCGGGGGGAACGGCGTTCTCCTGGTCTATCCTCCTGGCGACCGGCTTTACCACCTTCTCCGCGAACTCCCTGACGCTGGACCTGAGGAGCTCGAGGCTCTCGGACGCCACTGTATACACCTGTCGCCTTGAGGGAGTTTAGGTAAATAAGCTAGGGCCCATGCCCCCTATAAGTCCCTGTCCCTACGTGCTCCGCCTTAAAAGGGAGCCCTGAGCAAGGCCTCCTCGGCGAGGGGCGTGGTCCAGGTAGGCGACCCGGTCCCTGACCTCGAGCTTGAGACGACGGCAGGGAAGGTGAGGCTGTCCCAGCTAAGGGGCAGGAAAGTGGTCCTCTACTTCTTCCCAAAGGCGTTCACGATGGGCTGCACCAGGGAGCTCAAGAGGTTCACCGAGCTCTACGAGGAGTTCAGGAAGGCGGGGGCTGAGGTCATAGGGGTAAGCGTAGACGGCCTTGAGACCCAGAGGAGGTTCGCCGAGAGCACGGGGCCAGGTTCCCGCTGGCGAGCGACGCTAAGAAGGAGGTCTCAAGGGCCTTCGGGGTGCTAAGGGCGACGGGCACGGCTGAGAGGGTGACCTTCGTGATAGGCCCCGACGGCGTGGTAAGGCAGATCATAAGGGGCCTGAAGAAGGCCGAGGAGCACGCCGACAGGGCCCTGGAGGCCGTCAAGTCCCTTTAGCGTGACATGAGGGCCAGGGGGCTACATCCTGACCCCGCTCAGCGCGGCCCAGCCGGCCTGCCAGCGCCCTCAAGACCCGCTTGGATAGCCCCAGCTGCGCCCACGGTAAGCTTAAATTGACGTGGGCAAGAAGGGTGAAGGCCTAGGCGCTTAGCCAGCGCCTCAGGCCGCCTACAGGCGGTCAGCCCCAAGAAGGTGCCAGGGTTGGGCGAGCGTAGGAGGCCCAACGTTATACTGTTGGTCATTGACACGCTCAGGGAGGACCACGCAGGCGGCCTGGAGGCACTCAGGGACCTGGGCTTCGTCAAGTACGAGAACGCCATAGCGCCCTCCCCCTGGACCCTGCCGAGCCACGTGAGCATGGTGACCGGCCTGTACCCGAGCCAGCACGGGGTCCACGAGGCCTACGGCGTCTACGCTGGCACAATGATGGGGTTGTCGAGGCAGAGGATGAGCAAGCTCAACAGGGGCATAATAGGGGAGCTTATGAAGGAGGGCTACAGCGCCTACGTAATATCGGCCAACCCGCTGATATCGGCGGCCTACGGCTTCGGGGGAGTCACGGAGGGCCTCGTGGCTGACGGCCTCTGCAGGCGGCATGAGGAGTGCAGGGACTACGAGAGGCTAATTACAGCCCTGCACAGGAGTGACAGCTACCTGGGCGCCGCGCTCGAGCTCATAAGGGACGGGGAGGCGCGCCTACTCCTCAACGGCCTCAGGATGCTCGCCAGGTCCAGGCTCAGGAGGCTGGCCGGGAGGCTGGGCCTCCACGACCCTACAATGGAGAAGGGCTCCCTGGCGATACTTGACTTCCTGAGGGGGAGGTCCTTCACCGAGCCCTTCCTCATGCTGATAAACATAATGGAGGCGCACGGCCCCTACACGGTTAAGGACATGAACGGGCAGCTCGCGCTCAGGGCCTTCCTTGAGGCCGTGTTCTTCAACAGGTTTGACGAGGAGGTCGTTAACCTCAACCGCCAGAGCTACCCCAGGCACGCGGCCTACGCTACGAGGAGGGCCCTGGAGATAGTCCACGCCCTCAAGGGCTACCTCGACAGATCCCTCGTCATAGTGACGTCAGACCACGGCGAGCTCCTGGGCGACGGGGGCGTACACCACGGCTACTTCCTCAAGGACGGGCTCCTCAGGGTGCCGCTCTGGGTGAGGTGGCCCAGCTGGGCCAGGCCCGCTAAACAGGAGGGGGCCTTCGTGAGCCTTGCCCAGGTCCCCTCAATCGTGAGGGCCGTGATAGACAGCGAAGCGTCAAGCTTAGGCTCTGACGTCGTCCTGGCCGAGAGCTTCGGGCCCGAGTACAGGCCTGAGAGGTTCTACAGGGAGGGCGAGCTGCCGAGGGAGGCGATCAAGAGGGCCTTCTCTCACAGGGTCAGGGTCTACACGAGGCGCGGCTCGGCGACGTACAACGTCGACAGCGATGACTTTGAGGAGGTGAGCGGGGACGTACAGGAGCTAACCAAGGTGGTCAGGGACGTGGCCAGCGGGCTGGCCCGTTAACCGTCGCTGCGTTGCCCCAGCTCGTCACTCCTCGTGCGGGCCTTGAGAGCTCACGGCCCCTGTTAATCGCTACCTTAAGGAAGTCACGAGGCCGCTGCTTGCTGGCTGACGTGTAATCACTTAAAGGAGGGACAAAACGCTTAAGGTTAAATTTAGGCTCCGTCCTGAACTCACGCCCCACCTTGAATATAGCCGTGAGGCCCCGAAGGCCTGCCATGGCGCCCGCCAAGGTGAGACTATGGACCTAGTGATGTTCGTCGACCCCCTTGAGGGCCTTCACGGCCCCCTCAGGCCTGCCTACCTTCTCGCAAGGGAGCTCAGGGGGTCCTATAACGTGACCTTCGTGACCCCCTCCTCTGAGACGGCTGAGGAGATAAGGTCAGCGGGCTTTGAGGCCGTCAGCTTCGACAGGAGGTACCTCCTCAGGGGGTCCCTTAGGACCCTTGAAGCATGGCTCAGGAGCACAAGGTTCAACGTCGACAACGACGACGCCGTCGTGATGAACTTCTCCCAGGCCTTCCTGGTCAACGCTGACGTCTACTACGCCCAGGGGCCCGTAACGAGGGCCCTTGACGACATGTACCCGGAGATGAGGCCCCTCTACAGGGCCATATACAGGGCCCTCAGGAGGCTCTTCATACTTCACGACAGGAGGTTCAACAGGGGGCTGAGGAGGGCCTCAAGGCTATTCATAGCGAACAGCTCCTTCACCAGGTCAATGTACGAGGCCTGGGGGATAAGGGTCGACGGCGTGATACACCCTCCCCTCGACACGGGCTTCTTTAGGCCAACCACCTCAAGGCCGTCGGGCGACTACGTGCTGACCTACGTAGGCAAGGAGACGGAGTTCTCGGCAATAAGGAGGGTGGCCGACGCAGGGGTTAAAATAAGGGCCTTCGGCTCAAAGATCTCCCACGTGCCTGACTACATAAGGGGGCACCCCAACATAGAGCTGCTTGGACGCGTGAGCGACGAGGAGCTGGTGGAGCTCTACTCGAACGCCCTCTTCACCCTGTTCCCGTTCACGCATGAGCCCTTCGGCTACGTGCCGGTCGAGTCAATGGCCTGCGGCACCCCAGTGCTCACCTACGCCGCCCAGGGCCCCGGGGAGACGGTGATCCATGGGGTCACGGGCTGGCTGGCTAAGGACGAGGGGTCGCTTGTCGACATGGCGGTCAGGATATGGAGGGAGGGGTACCCGAGCGACATGAGGGCGAGGAGCAGGGAGAGGGCTGAACAGTTCGACGCCAAGGTGATAGCTGACAGGTGGCTTGATGTCCTGAGGAAGGTCAAGGACCGAGGCCGGCGACCTCCTTGAACATCCTGACGTACTGGGGGACCACGACCTCCTCGCTGTAGTCCCTGACTAAGGCCTCCCTGCCCCTCCTGCAGAGCTCAAGGTACCTGTCCCGGTCATTGTAGAACATGTTGTAAAGGTCTATGAGTTGTCTCAGCGCGCCGTCAACCCCCCTTACGAGGAGGAGGGGCAGGCCTGGGAGCCTGTGGGAGGGGATGTCCGAGGCTACCACGGGTGTGCCGCTGGCCAGGGCCTCAAGGATGACAAGGCCGAACGTGTCAGCCCTTGTGGGGTAAATCACAGCGTGGGCTGATGAGTAGAGGTTCACAAGCTCGTCCTCGGGGACGAAGCCGAGGCTCTCGACGCCGTCTATCACCTCGCCCTCCTTGCCGCCGGTGGCCAGGAACCTTGCCTTGAGGCCTAGCTTCCTGGCCTCCCTGGCAACTGCGGTGAAGACGTCAAAGCCCTTCTCATATGCCCTCCTGCCCACGAAGAGCACCTTGAACTCCTCGTCCTTCTCCCTCATCGGCCTCCAGCGGTTAACGTCAATGAAGGGGGGCAGGGCGTAGACCCTCCTGTGCCTCACGAAGTTGACAAGGTGGGGGTAGGCGTGGACGGCCTCGAAGCGCCTCAGCTCAAGGCGGGCGACCCTGTGAAGGTAGTAGCTGTAGGCGCCCCAGGCGCCCAGCCTGTTAAGGAGGGTTACCGGGCCTCCCCTGAAGAGCCCTGGGTCCTGGGCCTCGGGCAGGAGGAGGGGCGAGTGAATTGCGGCCACCTTAGGGGCCCTGACCCTCAGGAGGGCAAGCGAGGCCATGGGGAAGTAGGTCACATAGGCTACGTCAGCGTCGACGTCTGGGAGCAGGCCCTCCCTGTACTCGGCCCCGCCGAGGAGGCCCTTAACTTCAACGCCGCCCCGCCGCCCTATGGGAAGGGAGTAGACGGAGACCCTGAGGCCCTGCCTCGAGAGGGCGCTGGCGAGCCTCGCTATGAAGGTCTCTCCTCCGCCCATGTATGTGAGGCTGTGATTGTGAACTAGCGCAACTCTCATCAACGCAGCCTCAAGTCAGGCGTCTAGGTCGCCGAGGCCGTTTTACGTGTTATGCAAGCGCTATGCCACCCTATTGATAGCTAAGTGACCGATGATAGCGCTTTTACATGTGCGTTTAGAGACCTAAGGCGAGGCTCATAGGTGAGCGTTCACTCCCTCTTGGCGTAAATGTAGCCAAGGCCACGGTAGGTGTGCTGGACCTTAACCCTGTAGCCCAGCCCCCTAAGCCTTGAAGCTATGAGCTCAGGCCCCTTGTCGCCAATTATGTGGTACTCCATCTGGATCCTGTCAAACCTCAGGAGGGCCCTGTCGTCGGAGCCCAGTATCAGGTCGTACTCGCAGCCCTCGCAGTCGACCTTTAATGCCGAGCCCTCCTCTACGTCGTACCTGGAGACCAGCGTCCTCAGGGAGAGGGTTGGGACCTTGACCCCCTGCTCCGCCTGAATTAGCGGCGTCCAGCCGCTGCCGCTCGCCGCTACGCTGACCTCGCCGTCGGAGCCGCCGCAGCCGGCGTGCAGGAGGACCACGTTGTTCAGCCTGTTGTTAACATAGATGTTCCTGTAGGCCACCTCGAACAGGTTGGGGTAGGGCTCGCAGGCTATCACCCTCTTGGCGCCCCTTAACACAAAGTATATTGCGGTGTCGCCTATCGCAGCGCCGACGTCAACAACTGCCCTGCCGCTAACGTCAAGCCAAGCGTAGTCCTGGTCAAGGAACACGTCATATATGCCTGTCAGCCACGCGCCCTCTAACACCACCGCGTCACCTACTGCCAAGGCCCGCCCCTGGGGCCTGCCCTCGCGCTGCGGGCTCAGAACGAGGAGGTCCCTGCCGCAGCAGCGTATAACAAAGCCGTCGTCAACCTTCCTCACCTTGCTTCTGTAGTGGGGCACCCTGTCAAGCGCGTAGTATATGGCCTCAGAGGTGCTCCTCAGGAGCACGTTGCCGTGCTTGAGCTTAGCCTGAACTGGGAACCTGCCCCCTAGGACCCCCCTGATGACCTCGAGCCCGTTTCTGTAGGTCAGGGCCATGCCCAGAAAGACGCTTGCCCACCTTAGGTACCATCGCAGGGAGCCTATGCCCGACAAATAGCCGCTCACCTTTAGTTACTTGAGGGTGGGCGCCAGGCCCTCCTGTGGCCATCAAAGAGCGAGGCCAAGGCCAGGGCTAACAGCACATAGACGGGCGCGTTGCCGTAGGCCGGTACCAGGTACCATGGCACCCTTATGGGCGGGTACTCGCCTGGCACGTAGGTGTTCACCCTTATCGTCAGGTTGCCAGGAATTGCCTCGCTTGCGTTCACTACAAGGGTCTCCCAGGCTGCCCTCTGCGTCACGTTGGCCTCAAAGGTCAGAGCCTGCTGCGTTGGCCTCTGGGGGCTTATGGTTATGGTCTTGCCAAGCAGTGATATCGTTACGTTCGAGCTAGCGTTGGTTAAGTTTGTGGGCTTGTTGGTGACCATTATCAGGTTCACGGTGCAGTTCAGCTGCTTCACGAAGGCTGAGCCGTTGTAGAGCAGGGCCTTAGGGGCCCCAGGTATGTATGTGCAGAGGGCCTGCCACGGCGTGGTGGGCATGTTAACTATAACGTAATACGTGCCTGGCTCCAGCTTCGCCTTAGGGCTGGTGACTATCGGCGTGGCCCACGAGTGAGGCATGCACCACCACGGCTGTCCGAAGCTGGTGCTCCACAGATAACCGCTCCTGTTGGTAGGAACGGGAGACCTTGAGATCACCAGCTGCCCATTAACTAGCCTATTGGTGGGCCCCGAGCCAAAGACTACGAGGCCCTCTATCGTGGCAGTCTCGTTGATTGTGACCGGCTGCACTAGGTACTCTGTGCCGTTCAGCACCGCGAAGTACCCTGGCAGGGTACCACAAGATATACCCTGCGGCAGCTGGAGCACCTGAGGCAGGTCACTAGTGACGTACTCTATGGTCTGCAACGGAGTATAATTGACGCTTAGGCTGACCTTAACTGGCCCAGCAGGTAGCAGGATCAACGAGTACTGGTGGGAGCCTGGCGTTATGGGCATTAACGTCTTTGTGGCCGTGTAGTTGAGGCTGTGAAGCCTTATGAGCGGTATCGGCGGATGATCCGCAGGTATGTAATTGCTTATCGTAACCGAGAGCTCGCCAGGCAAGGGCAGGCCCGTGCTCTGGTTGACACTCACTACAAGGGCCTCCTGGTAGGAGCTGCCCGTGAGGTTGGCCCAGTAGGTCAGCGGGAGCTCAAATGGCCT